>CAZBIG010000021.1:0-15982 GCA_964491865.1 uncultured Neomegalonema sp.
TCCGCGACGCCGCCGATCTCGCGCTGGCGGGCCGGACCGCCGGGCTCGCCACCGCCCCGATCCATAAGGAGGCGCTCGCGGCGGCCGGGATCGACTTTCCGGGGCACACCGAGATGTTGGCCGCCTTCAGCGGCGTCGCCGAGGTGTCGATGATGTTGGCGAACGCGGCGTTGAAGGTGGTGCTGGTCAGCGTGCATTGCGCGTTGTCCGAAGCCGTCGCGCGCGTCGAGCGCGCCTCGGTGTTACGGGCCATCCGTCAGGCGGACGCCGGCGCGCGGGCGTTCGGGGTGGCCCGGCCGCGGGTCGCGGTGGCGGGCTTGAACCCCCACGCGGGCGAGGGCGGTCTGTTCGGTCGCGAAGAGATCGAGCGGATCGCGCCGGCCGTCGCCGACGCGCGCGCCGAGGGCGTGGACGCCAGCGGACCCTGGCCCGGCGACACCGTGTTCATGCGGGCCCGCGCGGGCGAGTTCGACGTGGTCGTCGCGCAGTATCACGACCAAGGCCTGATCCCGATCAAGTATCTCGGTCTCGACGACGGGGTGAACGTGACCCTGGGTTTGCCTTTCGTGCGCACCTCTCCCGACCATGGGACCGCGTTCGACATCGCCGGAAAGGGCGTCGCCGACCCGCGCAGCATGATCAGCGCCCTGCGCACCGCCGAGCGCCTGATCGCGGCCCGCGCTCGAGGCTGACGCCTTAGAAGTCGGCGGCGCTGAGCGGCCGGAACGCCAGCGCGTTCCGCCGGTTCTCTTGATATTCGAGCGGGGCCAACGGGATCAGACCGATCTCGGCCAAATAGCCGCCGTCGAGTTGCGCCCGCGGAGAGACGACTTCCCAGAGAAATTCCGCCAAGCCGTTGTTCAAATTGATATGGTCCTTTTTCAAATACACGTACAGCATGCGCTTGAAGGGGTAATAGGGCTGCATCAGCACATCGCGCGTCGGGGGAAAGTTTTCGACGCCCGCGCCGCGCAAGGTGTCGAGATTGCGCTCGAGGAAGGAATAGCCGAACACCCCGACGCGCTCGGGATCCGCGCGCAGCTTGGCGACGATCACGTTGTCGTTCTCGCCTGCCTCGACGAACAGGCCGTCCTCGCGCAGTTCCAGCCCCTCGGTGTCGCAGAAGCTGGGCTTGCCCCCGGCCTTGAGACAGCCCGGCTTGACCGCGAGCTCTTCAAACGCGTCCCGCGTGCCCGATGACGGCGGCGGTCCGAGGACCTTGATCGGCACGTCCGGCAGATCGGGCGAAATCTCGCTCCAGCGCTCGGGCCGCGGGCCGACCTTGGCGATCGCCTTCCAGATCTGCTCGCGCGTCAGCTCGAACCGCGGCCCGTCGGACGCGTTCGCCAGCACGATGCCGTCATAGCCGAGCCGGATCTCGACCAGATCGACCCCGTTGGCCTGGCAGCGCTCGAACTCGGTTTTCTTGATCCGGCGCGACGCGTTGACGATATCCGGGTGCTCGACCCCGACCCCGGCGCAGAACAGTTTGAACCCGCCGCCCGAGCCGGTCGACCGGACCATCGGCGGCTTGAATTTCGGGTTTTTGCCGTGCTGCTCGGCGATCCGGGCGGCGAAAGGGAACACCGTGGACGAACCGACGATCGACAGCCGGTCCCGCGCTTCGGCCGCGTCGACGTCGGCGAACGGGCTCAACGCCGTGGCGACGGCGACAGCCGCCGCCAGTATTCCGGATTTGGTTCGGCTTGTTTCGCGCATCGTCGCACTCGTCATCGCTGTTTGTGACCATGGCGCACGCTGTGCGACGCCCTTCTTGGTCTTAACATCAAGTGCGAGGAACAGCGCTGTGATCCAGCGCACGACCAAGGCGCCCGGAACCGGCGCCCCGCACGCCCGCCGATCGAGGAAAGCGAGCCGCCGATGAACCCGGTCACCGCCATGCTGTCGTCGCTCGCCGCAGCCGGTTCGCGATTGGGCCGGGCCGCCCGCGCCGTCCCCCGCTCGTTGCCCCGGCCGCCCCGTCGCCCGAGCGCGCTCAGCCTGGCGGCCCTCGCCGCGGCTCTGCTGATCGCCGGGCCGGTGACCTCGGTGCTGTTGTCGCTGACGCAGCCCGCCTCGGAGATTTGGAACCACCTCGCGGCGACCGTTCTGCCGCGATATCTATGGACCACTCTGGCGCTCGGGCTGCTGGTCGGCGTCGGATCGGCGGCGATCGGGGTCGGCGCGGCCTGGCTGGTGACGATGCACCGCTTTCCCGGCCGAGCGCTGTTCGAATGGGCGCTCGCCCTGCCGCTCGCGTTCCCGGCTTATGTGATCGCCTACGCCTACACCGATCTGTTGGACCATCCGGGCCTGGTGCAGAGCGGCCTGCGGGCGGCGTTCGGCTGGGGACCGCGCGACTATTGGTTCCCCGAGATCCGCTCGCTCGAAGGGGCGGCGGCGATGCTGACTTTGGTGCTGTATCCATACGTCTATTTGTTGGCGAGAGCGGCATTTCTGCAACAATCAGCCACCGTCATCGACGTGGCGCGCACCCTCGGTCTGGGGCCGCTCGAGGCGTTTTGGCGCGTGGCCCTGCCGATGGCGCGACCGGCCATCGCCACCGGCGTCGCGCTCGTGATGATGGAGACGCTGGCCGATTTCGGCACGGTGGCGCATTTCGGCGTCCAGACTTTCGCCACCGGCATCTACCGCGCCTGGTTCTCGATGGGCGACCGCATCGCGGCCGCGCAGTTGTCCGCCGCGCTGTTGTGCTTCGTTCTGGTGCTGATCGCGCTCGAGCGCACCCAGCGCCGCGCCGCGCGCTTCGACGAGGCCCGTCCGCGCTTCGGCGACCTGGACGGCGCGCCGCTGTCGGGCTGGCGCGGGTGGCTCGCTGCCGGGCTGTGCTTCCTGCCGGTGCTGTTCGGCTTTCTGCTGCCGCTGCTCGCCTTGATCGGCATGAGCTGGATCGGCGGTCATCAGCTGTTCGGGCCGCGCTATGTCGGCTTCGCGCTCAACTCGTTCGTCTTGGCCGGGATTTCCGCCGCGGTGGCCGTGGGGCTCGCGGTGCTGATGGCCTACGCCGCGCGCCTCGCGCCGGGGCCGGCGTCGCGCACGGCGAACCTGCTCGCCAGTCTCGGCTACGCGGTGCCGGGCGGCGTCATCGCGGTCGGCCTGCTGATCCCGCTGGCGCAGTTCGACAATTGGGTCGACGCCTGGGCGCGCGAGACCTTCGGCGTTTCGACCGGTCTGATTCTCACCGGCGGGATCGCCGTGCTGGTGTTCGCCTATGTCGCGCGCTTCATGTCGGTGGCGTTGCAAACGGTCGACTCCGCGCTGGCCAAGATCACGCCGGCCATGGACCATGCAGCTCGATCCTTGGGCGAAACCCCGACCGGCGCGCTGCGCCGGGTCCATGCGCCGATGATGAAGGGCGGCCTGCTGACGGCGGGCTTGATCGTGTTCGTCGACGTCATGAAGGAGCTGCCCGCGACCTTGATCCTGAGGCCCTTCGATTTCGATACGCTCGCCGTTCAGGCCTATCGCTTGGCCGCCGACGAGCGGCTTCTCCAGGCCTCGACGCCGTCGCTTGCGATCGTGGCTGTGGGGCTGATCCCGGTCCTGCTGCTGACCCGCGAAATCCGCCGCGCCCGCCCCGGCGCGAGCTGACCCGACCCGTCGCGCCGTCTGAAGCTACACCGCCTCCGCGGCTTGCCCCGGGCGCGCCGCCCTTGTCGCAAATCTCAACTATCAGATTTTGCTTTTCAAAAGTAGCAGTGCCTGCTACTCACCCTGTCACGGCCGACGGGGCGCGTTAAGCCGGCGGCAATCGGGGTCAGGCACGATGACGCCGACAGGAGTTTGAGGGGAAGGTCATGCTCGAACTGATCGCTGAACGGCCAGTCGTCGCCACGATGTTCGACGCGCCGGTCGATACGCGCCTGGACGCTGACGCGACGCCCGATCTCGACCCGGTTTTCGAGTTCCGCGAGCCCGACGCCTTGCGCGCGGTCGACACGGCCGCCGGCGCGCCGATCGCCCCGGAGCCCGAGGTCGACGCGGCGACGCGCGCCGTCGAGGCGATGTTGTCGGTCTTCGCCGACCGCTGGGCGCGCGAAGACGCGGTTCTCGAGGCGCCCGAGGCGGATCCGATCCCCGCCCTGCAAAACGGGCTGGCATCCGCCCGCTCGGCGAACGGCGGCGCGGTGTCCGAAGCGGCGCGCTGGTGGTGGCCCGCGATCCAGAACGACGCGCCGCCGGCGGAAGCCGACCCCGACCAGACCCCGAGCTTTTCCGCGTCGGACTTCACCGGAAACGGTCAAACCATCGTCGTGATCGACGACGGCAACTCGCAGTACTACGACCAGTCGGCCACGGTTTTCGAATATGACTTCTATGGCGACGGTCCGGGCGATCCCGACGCCACGGTGGGCAAAATCGACAGCCACGGCTCATGGGTGGCGCAGACGGCCCTTTCCGTGGCCAACGGCGCCCAGATCGTGCACCTGAAAGTCTTTCCCGACGGCAGCGGCGGCGCCACCTTCGACGACGTGGAGGAGGCGCTCGACTTCGTCATCGAGAACGCGGAAACCTGGGACATCGCCGCGGTCAATCTCAGCCTCGGCTACGGCAACGCGGCGAGCGAGGCCACGACCGTGCTCAGCGACGAGTTCGCCGAGCTTGACGAACTCGGGATTTTTTCGGTCGTCGCGGCCGGAAACATGGGCCAGCTGTTCGCCGACGGCGTGAACGTCCTGGCCGCCGACCCGAACGTGATCGCCGTATCGGCGGTCGACGACGCCGATGAATTCGCCTTCTTCAGTCAAAAAAGCCCCGAGTTGACGGACATCGCGGCGCCGGGGGTCGACATCCCGATGGAGACGATCTGGGGCACCGAGCTGGAAGTCTCGGGCACCAGCTTCTCGGCCCCAGCGGTGTCGGGCGCCGCCGCCCGCTTGCAAGAGGCGTCGCTGGCGCTCACCGGCGAGCTGCTGACCGATGAAGAGTTCGTCGAAATCCTTCAGCTCTCGGGAACGCCCGTGAGCGGTTACGAGGACGGCGGCCCCGACGGATACGTCGTCGCCGACGCCGACGCCGCCCTCGAATACTTTATCGCCAACGCGTCCGACTACGGCGACACGCTGTTCGTCTGACCGCCGGCTGTCGCCATAGCGCCGCGCCGCGCGGCGCACCGGATCGGAACGGGGACCCACACCCGTTTCCGAAGCGGTCCGCAGAGTTTTGCTCCCCGGCCCCCTCGAACTCTGCGGACCGCGCTTTCTCAGCAAGACCTGGGCCCGCTTCGCCCGGTCCCGCCGCGCCGACCCGCGCTTGACCCATCTCATCGCCGCCGCGCGCCGGAACCGCGAATACGGCCGCAGGTGATCGATGGGAGTCCGCACAGGGGTCAGGCATGCACGACGCCACCAGCGCGCTCGGAGACGACGCGCCCAGCGGCCGAAAAGGCGACGCCGACGGGCGCGCCGCGACGGGCGCGGATCGCGCAACGGGCGAAAACGGCTTGTCGCGCGCGGAAGCCGCCCGGCGCTTGGCGGTTCACGGCCCGAACAAGCTGCCCGAGCCGGCTCCGCCAACCATTCTGGCGACCTTCCTGCGCCAATTCCTCAATCCGTTCATCTACATCCTCATCGCCGCCGGACTGGTGTCGCTGGCGATCGGCCAGACGCCCAGCGCCGTGTTCATCGGGGTCGTTCTGCTGCTGAACGCGGTGATCGGCGCGGTCCAAGAACATTCCGCGCAGAAATCCGCGAGCGCCCTGCGCGCCTTGGTGCGCGGCCGCGCGCATGTGGTGCGCGAGGGGCTGGCGCAGACCATCGACGCCGAACAGGTCGTGCCGGGCGATCTGGTCCTGCTCGCCTCCGGCGAACGCGCGCCGGCCGACGTCAAGCTGATCGCCGCGCAGAGCCTGGCCGTCGACGAGTCGATGCTGACCGGCGAATCGCTCGCCGTCGCCAAAAACGCCGAGGCCGGGAGCGCGCCGGACGCGCCGCTGTCCGAGCGGCACGACATCTGTTTCGCGGGCTCGATCGTCACCCAGGGCCGCGGACGCGGGATCGTCGTCGCGACAGGCCTCGACACCGAAATCGGCGGCATCGCCCAGTCCGTCGGCCGCGAGAGGATCTCGGAGCCGCCGCTGATGATCCGGATCCGCCGCTTCACCTATCAGGTGGCCGTCGCGATCGGTCTCGCGATCCTGGCGCTGGTCGCCCTGATGGCGCTGACCGGCGGCTATACCGGCCGCGACATGATCATGATGGGCGTCGGCCTCGCGGTCTCGACCATCCCCGAGGGGCTGCCGGCGGCGCTGACCGTCGCGCTGGCGATCGGCATGCGGCGGATGGCGGCGCGCAACGTGATCATCCGCAAGCTGTCGGCCGTCGAGGCGCTCGGCTCGTGCACCTTCGTCTGCTCCGACAAAACCGGGACGCTGACGGTGAACGAGCTGACCATCAAAAAGGCCGCTCTGCCCGGCGGCGCGCTGTTCGAGGTTACGGGCGCCGGCGTGTCGCCCGGCGGCGCGATCCTGGGCGACCGGGTCGAGCGGCTGCAGGCGCTCTGTGTGACGGGCGTGCTCGCGAACGAGAGCCATCTGGATTATTCGGGCGGCGAATGGGTGTCGAACGGCGACATCGTCGACGTGGCTTTTCTCGTCTTCGCCAAAAAGCTCGGCCTGTCGGTCAGCGCGCTGCGCGCCCGGCAAAAGCAGCTCGACCTGGTGCCGTACGAATCCGAACGCGCCTTCAGCGCCTCGCTGAACCAGGCGGGCGACGGGGCGTATCTGCATGTGAAGGGCAGCCCAGAGAAGATGCTGGCGCTCTGCGACCGGATGCGAACCGCCGAGGGCGTCGAGCCCATCGACCGGCCCCGACTGACCGCGCAGTTCGAAGCCATGGCGAGCGAAGGCTATCGCATCATCGCGCTCGCCCAGCGCCCGGCGGGCGCCGGCGCGGCGCTCGATCAGCTGAACGATCTGGTGTTCCTCGGCATGGTCGCCATGATCGACCCGATCCGCCCCGAAGCGCGCGACGCGGTGGCTCGGGGCCGCGCCGGCGGCGTCGCGGTGGCGATGGTGACCGGAGACCATCCGGCCACCGCGCGCGCGATCGCCGGCGATCTCGGACTGAGCGACGCCGACGCCCCGGTGGGCACCGGCGCCATGATGCGCGCGGCCGAAGCCTCGGCGACCGGGCCCGCCGAGGCGGACGCCGCGATCGACGCGCTGGTGCGCGACGCGCGGGTGTTCGCGCGCATCGAGCCCGCCCAGAAAGAGCGCATCGTCGACAGCCTGATCCGCGCGGGCCATTTCGTCGCGGTCACCGGCGACGGCGTCAACGACGCGCCCGCGATGCGCCGCGCCAACGCCGGGGTCGCCATG
This sequence comes from uncultured Neomegalonema sp., assembly GCA_964491865.1. GTDB lineage: Bacteria > Pseudomonadota > Alphaproteobacteria > Rhodobacterales > Rhodobacteraceae > JBCBRF01. The sequence continues at coordinate 7,340 of CAZBIG010000021.1, forward strand.
GGAAAGAACGGCGCCGACGTCGCGAAGGAGGCCGCCGATCTGATCCTGACCGACGACAATTTCGCCTCGATCGTCGCCGGCGTCGAGGAGGGCCGCGTCGTCTACAACAACATTCGGAAAGTCATCGCGCTGCTGATCGCGACCGGGTTTTCGGCGCTGTTGTTGTTCTTTCTGACGGTTTTGGCCGGCCTGCCCATGCCGCTGCTCGCCGTGCAGCTTTTGTGGCTGAACCTGGTGGCCAACGGCCTTCAGGACGTGGCGCTGGCCTTCGAGCCGAAAGATGGCGGCGAGTTGACCAAGCCCCCTCGGCGCCCCGACGAGCCGATTTTCGAGCGCCATGTGATCGAGCATGTGCTGGTCGCCGGGGGCGCCATGGGCCTGCTCGCCTTTCTCGTCTTCTCCGAGCTCATCGCCTCGGGCGCCGCCGTCGACGAGGCGCGCAACCTGACGCTAATGTTGATGGTCCTGTTCGGCAACCTCCACGCGCTGTCGAGCCGTTCCGAGCACCGCTCGGCGTTCCGCAACCCGCTATCGCGCAATCTGTTTCTGGCGCTGGCGATCCCTGGGGCGCAGCTCGCGCACATCGCGGCGACGTACGCGCCAGGCGTGTCCGACGTGCTGCAGCTGTCGCCGGTGTCGTTGAGCCAATGGACGGCGTTGCTGGCGATCGCCGGGCTGCTGCTGGCCGTCGAGGAGGCGCATAAATGGACGCTGCGCCGCCGCGCCGAGGGCGAATCGATCACGGCGCAGCGCGTGTTACAGGCGCTCGGCCTTTGGATCGCCGACCGCCGCGCACCCTGATCGCGCGAGCCCAGGTCGACCGTGTATCGAAAAACGCGACCTTCGCTGTGCGCAACCCCCGTTAACGGGCCCAGCTGTGATCCAAATTACGTGACAGCTTCAGCGCGTTAAGCAATAACTCCGCTTACAGACACGAGAGCGGGAAGGGATTGCCCAATGTTTTTCTCGAAAAAGAAAGCGCCGGTCGACGAACCCAAAGAGGTCGAGGTCGATCCGGCCCCTGTCGCGCCCGAGCCGGAAGAGTTCGACGCGCCCTCCGCGGCGCCGTCGGCCGAGTCGGCCCCGGCGCCGGCGCCGGCGAACGGCGCCGCCGGCAAGGTCTCGCCGACCACCGTCTACGGCGAGGTCATGGCCCTGATGGCTCGCGACGCGCAGTTCGCCGGCGCGCGTCTCGGCGATCTGGACAAGATCGTCACCTCTGCGCTCATCACCCGCCAGGTGATCGTCGTGCGGGCGAAGAAGACCAACACGAACGAGCCCGCTCGGCCGGTCGGGGCCGCCGTCTGGGCGCGCGTGTCGCCGGAAGTCGATCAGCGTCTGGAAGCCGCGAAAGCGGCCGGCCAGCCGGTCGAGCTGACCACCGAGGATTGGACCAGCGGCGACATCCCGTGGGTCATGGCGATGACCGGCGCGAAGGTCTCGAAAAACGCCATGGTCGAACGGCTGCAGAAAGACCTGTTCCAGGGCCAAGCTTGGAAGTCGTTCTTCGCGATCGAGACCTGAGCGGGCGGGCCGCAGGCGCGCGGCCCTTGTCCGACAGCACTGTGCGAGCCGTCGCCGTCGAGGCGGCGGCATTTTCTCATTCCGGGGCCGTCTCAGGGCGCGCGCTCTCGGGCCGCGCGCTCTCTCGCAGCGCGCTCTCGGGCCGCGCCGTCTCGGGGCGATCGACGCGCCCGCCCGCGTCGCCCGGCGCCTCGAGCGACGCCGAAAAACGGGGCGGCGGCGGCGCCAGATCGGCCGCGACGAGCCTGATCGTCTTCACAGACCCGTCGCTCCTCGTCTCCCACCGACCGGACAGTTGCCGCGCGTAGCCATCCATCAGTTTGGCGATATCCGGCGTCACCGACCAGCCCTCGGCCGCGGCCCGGCATCCCACGCACGCGATCTCGATCACGCAGCCCGTCTCTTCGCGCGGGGAAAGCGCGACCGAGAGCGCGCAACTCGCGCCCGAATTCGCCGGGGCCCGCCACAATTCGAGCAGCGCCTCGGCGACGAACAGCGCGATCGGCGTGGCGTGCTCGATGTCGACCGACATGACGGCGGCGTCGAGCGAACAGGGCGGCGCCGGCCGGTCGGCGAGCCCGGCGCTGAACAACCCCGTCGTCATGTCTTTCAAAAGCTCGTCCAAGCGCAGCGCGTCGATCTGCTGCGCCGAGTACAGGTTCTTATAGACCAACGCGATCACCCGCACCCGACCCTGGATGCGGGCGAAAGCATAGGTCGACGCGGGGTCGGCGCGCCGCTTTTCGAGACTGATCAGACTGTAAATGATCTGCAGATTGTTGCGAACGCGGTGATGAACTTCGCGGACCAACGACCGCTGTTCGTATACGGCCTTCTCCAACAGCGCTTCGCGATTGATCATCCGGCCGGACATGCGATCGAACTGTTCGGTCAGCTCGACAAACTCTCGCGGGGCGAAAGGCGCGACCTCGGTCCGCAAGCGACGCCGCCCGATCGAGAGGCCGCGCACCGCTTCGGACAGCCGGTCAAGCTGCTCGATCACCAACACGCGCAGCGCGAAGGCGGCCGCCAGCACCGCCAACGCCCAGGTCAAGAGCGGAGACGCCACAGCGAGCCCGTCCGTAAAGTCGAACTCGAGGCCCACTTCATCGATCGGCCAGGCCGCCAGCAAGACGAAATCGCCGGACGCCGCTTCGGCGTACCCGTAGAAATAATCGCCGCCGTCGACGCCCCGGCCGCGCTGAAGCCGAAAGGCCGACGGGTCCAGCGCCGCGACCTCAATCGAGGCGGGCCGCCAGGAGACGCCGTCGAGCGCGCCCTCCTGGATCTCCAGGCCGTCGCCGCGATCGAAAGTCGGGGCCAACGCCAGACGACCCTCGTTCGGCAATCGCCGTTGCGCCTCGCCAATAAAGCTTTCGTCGAAGCCCAGGCCCAAGGTGCCGCGAAAGCGGTCGTCCGCCCGCAACTGCAACGTCGCGTAGACGAGCGGCGGCGTCGCGCCGTCGGACATCAGCGCCGCGCGCACTTTCGGCCGCTCCTCCGGCCGATCGGGGACCGTCGCCAAGGCGTTGTACGCGGCGCGGGCGGCCGGCTCGATCACGCAGCTGACCGCGTCGGCGCCGGGCGCGGCCGCGAAGAACGCCCGATCAAAGCGCACATCCGCGTCGATCGCCCATTCAAGCCGCGCCTCGCACGTTTCCTGCGTCAACGGCCCGTGACGAAAGCCCGACGCCATGGCCCGCAGCGCGCCGCGGGCCCGCTCGAAAAGCGCCTCATGGCGTTGAAGCTCGCGGCTGAGCCGCTCGGACAAAAAATCCTCTTGCTCCGACCGCGCTTCGGAAAATGCGGTCAGCGCCTGATAAAAAGCGAGAGCGCCCGCCGGCAGGAAGGCCGCCGACAGGCACACGCTCAGCAAAGCGCTCAAACTGAAACGACGGGCGAAGGTCACGCGAGCCTTTCCCCAGGGGACCGGCGCAGGAGCGGTCGGCTCAAGCGCTCAGCGCTGTTGTCGCCGGGCCCGGTTGCATTGCGGCGTCGATCAAATCGTTCCCGCCGCCGAATTGACGCGCCACCGCGTCGGTTTCGAGCCGCATGAGTTCCGCCAGGCGCGCACGCGCGCGGTTGACCCGCGACTTGACTGTTCCAACCGCGCAACCGCAGATCTCCGCAACTTCTTCATACGAAAAGCCCGCAGCCCCGACCAAAACAAGCGCCTCTCGGTGGTCGTCGCTCAACTGAGACAGCGCTTCTGCGAAATCCTGAAACTGAAGCTTATCGTCATGCCTCGGCCGCTCTGACAAATTGCCGGCGTGATAGCCGTCAACATCTTCGACCTCGCGCACCATCTTTCGGCGTTCTGACAAAAACGTGTTGCGCAGGATGGTAAACATCCACGCTTTAAGGCTGGTGCCCTCACGGAACTTCTCCGCATTGCTCCACGCCTTGAGCACGGTTTCCTGGACCAGATCGTCGGCGCGCGCCGCATCGCGATGGAAGGTGCGGGCGAAAGCGCGCAGCTGCGGCACCAGCGTGACCAACTCGGCTTCGATATGCTCACGACTGGCCATCGGCGCCCCCGCTCGACAATTTTTTCAGCAGGTCGGCGATCGCCGGCGGCAGCGGTTCTTCCGCGACGGCTTGATAGTAGTCGCGCAACTTTTCCCCGACGAGATCGCCGGTCGACGCGGAATCGTCTGAGGCGGCCATGCCTTGGCCTGGAGCGGGCGGTCCCGGCTGTTCCTGGTCGGCGGATTGCACGTCGAACAACTCCCTTTAAACGATTGAGCAGGGAACGAACGCGCCCCTCGTCCGTTGGTTCCGCGTTGCTGCGAAAATAATAGGAGCTCCTGATGTCGCTTTCCGCCGCCCCGACCGGCACGCGCACCATCGCCGACGTGATCGCGCCCTACCTGCCGCTGTTGCGGCGCTTCGCCAGGGCCCTGACCGGCTCTCAATCTGTCGGCGACCGCTACGTCGTGGCCACGCTCGAGGCGCTGCTGGCCGATCAGAACATCTTCGACGCGACCGTCGCGCCGCGGGTCTCGCTCTACCGCGCGTTCTACGTGATCTGGTCGAGCGCCGGCGGCGACAGCGTCGCGCCGTCGGACCGGCCCGAGGATCCCAGCAACCCGCTGTCGGCTCAGATCGCCGCTCTCACGCCGAAATCGCGGCAAGCGCTGCTGCTGACGGCGATGGAGCGGTTCGAGCCCGCCGAGGCGGCGCTTATCATGGGGGTCTCGCCGGCCGAAGCGGCGGCGCTGGCGGACGAAGCGATAGCCGAAGTGAAGGGCCAGCCGCCAGCGAACGTTTTGATCATCGAGGACGAGGCGATCATCGCGCTTGATCTCGAGGCGATCGTCGAGGGCCTTGGCCACAGCGTCTTCGCCACGGCCAGCACGCACGCCGAGGCGACCGCCGCCTGTCGAGATCAGAAGCCGGACCTGGTGCTGGCCGATATCCAGCTGGCCGACGGCTCGTCGGGGATCGAAGCCGTGGCCGAGATCTTGGCCGATCACACGGCTCCGGTGATTTTCATCACCGCCTATCCCGAACGGCTGCTGACCGGAGAACGTCCCGAGCCCACCTACCTGATCTCGAAGCCGTTTGAAGAGACCGAGGTGGCGGCGGCGGTGTCCCAGGCCCTGTCGCAAAAGCAGGCGCAGCTCCAATAACCTGGTTATGCTCCGTAATTCCGCAGAAGCCGCGCGTGTGGCGGCTCTGCGAGCCCCGATCGCGCGGGTCAAAGCGCGCGCCAACACTGTAAAGCTTTAATTTTTTTGCGCGGATCCGGAACGGACTGCGCTCCTTGATCGTTCTCTGGTCGTGTCAACAACACGAGGGACGACATGTCTAACACTCTGAAAACTTTCGCCGCTCTGTCGATGGTCGCGCTGGTCGCCGCCTGCGGCAGCACCCGCACTGAACGCGGCTTGTCTGGCGGGGCCATCGGCGCGGGCGCCGGCGCGGTCGGGTCGGCTGTGACCGGCGGTTCGGCCCTTGGCGGCGCGGCCGTCGGCGGCGTCGCCGGCGCGGCGGTCGGCGCGCTGACCGACGAAGACCAGATCAATCTCGACTAATCAGTCAATTCTCTCTCGTTCAAAAAAGCGACGTTGTCATGGAAGATGTGAGCCTAGTTTTTGTCCTCGCCCTGGTGACCTTCGGAGGCTTCATCGCCTTCGGCGCTTTCCAGCTGCTTCAGGTTCGGAAACAGCAGAAGAAGAACACTAAATCCAAGCTGAATAACTGGATCGAACGCGAAGAAACTTAAGAACGGAGGGGGCGTAGCTATTACGCCCCCCTTTTTTTGCACCTCAGCCAAATTTCTCGAAATCAATATAGACACGAAACAAAGTCCGGAAAAAATTCCAAGAACGACGGCGACCCCAAAAATATCGGCGATCAGGCCAAATACGCCCCCGAAAAGCAGGGCGACGCCGACAAATGAATTGGCGACGGCGGTAAATCGAGCGCGGTTTTGGTCGGTCGTCATGTCGGTCAAATGCAGTTTCCGTCCGGCTCTCACCCCTTCATAAGCGACCTGCGCACTGAACATCAGCGCGGCGGAGCCGAAAACGCCGCCCAAACCGCCCGCAGAAAAATCAAGAGCGGCTGCGCCAGCATAAACAACACCGCCTAACGCTCCGGCGAGGATGAGCGTCTGACGGCTCGAATGGTCGGATACGCGACCCCACAGATAACCCGACAAAATCGACGCCGCCGCGGATGCGAGCATCAGCGGCCCCAACGCCCCGAGGCCCGCTTCCCCATCGGCCGCCGCCGAGGACAGGACCAAAAAGGGCGGCCCAAGCGCCGTCACGGCCAGCAGCGCGCGGATGGCGATAAGATTGCGAAGTTGTCGGTTTTCGCGAACCGCGGCGATCAGCCGTTCCGGAGTCGCCTCGGGCGCCGGCGCGTCGCCGGGCTCTCCAAGCCGCAGAAACAAGGCGGAGGCCATGAGCCAAAGACCGCCCGCGACAGCCACCGCGACGGCGATCACCCCCGGATCGCGCGGCAACAAGCCGATCGCCAGCGCTGCGGCGAAGGCGAGAACCACCACAGGGGCGACGCTCGCCGGCACGCCGGTGACCGCGCCGCGACGCGTTTTCTCAACCGTGCGCGCCAGCGCGTCTTTGTGGCTGATCGAGCACATCGCGCGCGCGACAGCGAAGCCCGCCAGCAAGGCGACGATGGTCCAACCGGCCGCGGGGCCGTCGAGCGTCACGGCGGCCGCGGCGATGGCCAGCGCGGCGGCGCCTTGCAACGCGGCGCCCACAGCCCAAAAGGCGGCGCGCGTTCGCCACTGGCTCAGCTGTCGCACCAACCACAGTTGCGGCAGCAGCGCGCCCGCCTCGCGCACCGGGGTCAAAGCCCCCACCGCCGCCGCCGGCGCGCCGAGCGCGTTCAGCAGCCAGGCCAACACGATTTTCGGGTCGATGAGCCCGTCGGCGATCTTGGTCAGCGTCAGCGAGGCCATGTGAATAAAGCCCCGACGCGGCTCGCGCGGGTTTTCCGCCAGTTCCTCGGCCTCGGCCCCGGTGACGGAGCGGTACAGCGCGTCGACATTCATAGAGATCCACCCCTGATCGGTGAAAGCGCGCCCAAAACGCCCGAAAACCCGCCGCGCGGCGCTTAAACGGCGATCCAGTACAGCAGAACGAACGACCCCGCCGACGCCGCCAAGCCGATCAAGGCGAGCGCGCCGTCCCGACCGACGAGCGCGAGGCCCAGCGCGGCGATCGCAATCGCCGGGGCCGTCACGCCGCCAGGAACCAGCGCCAACGGATAAAACATCAGGGCCAGCACGATGCTGAGCGCGCCGAAAGCCAGGCGCGCCGCAGCGCCCTCGACCAGGAACGACAACCGCGGTTTGATCAGGCGGTCGACCCGGGCGGCGTAGGGTTTCGAGGTTTCGACCGCGTTGCGCAGCGTCTCGCTTCCCATCTCGATTTCGCGCAGGCGCTTCGGCACCCAAGGCGCGTCGCGACCGGCCAGCTGCTGCGCCGCGACCAGGATCACCAGCGTCCCGGTCAAAATCGAAAAGCCTGGTATCGCGCTGATGATCGGGATGCACGCCAGCACGGCGATCATGGTCAGCAACGCTCCGAAGGACCGCTCGGAAAACAAATCAATCACGTCGCCAATGGTCACGGATCTCTCTTTGTCTTGGGCGACGTCTTCGATCTGCTCGAGAATGTTTTCGAGATCCTTGGTCCGTTGCGGCATATGTTCCTCGATTGATGACCGTCCGCGGCGCGCCGCGCGGGGCCGCCCTGGATTAAAGCCCCTCACGCGGTTTTTGTTCCCAACCCCCTGCCGCGCGCCGGCCCCGCCTCTCGGTCCCGAGCCGCGACATCTTTTCCGAGTGTTTTAGTCGGATTTTGGTTTGCGGCGCGCCCGGCCGGTCGTAAGAGACCTGGGCGGGCGTCTCGACCGAGCCCGCGGATCCCAGCCAACGTCCGCCCGTGCGGACCCGAGCCAGGACCTTCAGCGACGCCGCACGGGCGAAAACGGAGGACCGCATGGCGACGAGGCACGCGACCGAAGCCGGCGATGCGCGCAGCATCGAGCTGTCGGCGCTGATGCAGGGTCAGCGACGGCTCATCATCCAACACGACGAAAAGCGCTACGCGTTGAAGCTCACCAGACAGAACAAGCTGATCCTTACACGCGACGAGGACGACCGGCGCGCGTCGGCGACATCCGACGTCGCCGGCCAACCCGCTGCGCCTGCGGTCGACGGAGGGGGTGGCGATGACCGGCGCTGATCGCGACACGCCGCTTGGCGGGCGCACCGTCGGCGCGCTTGCCGAGGCCGAGCCCGCGCCGCGCCTTTTCATTTGGGCGCTGCGCCGCTGGCTCGACGGCGTCGCCGGCCAACAGACGGTGTGGAACCATCTCGGGGCGCGTCTCGGAAGCAAGGACGCGCACCGCGCCATGGGGCTGCTCGAGCGCCATATCGCGGCGGTTGCGGACGGATCGCGGCGGTCGCTCCGTCGCCGGCCCGCCTGCTGCCCCCTGATTTCCGCCGACGAAGCGCGGCTGGCGCGCACCGTCGCTTCGGCCGCGGCCGGAGACCTGGACGACGCCTACGCCGCCGCGGCGGGTTACGCGCGCGGCGACGCGCTGTTCGAGATCGTGGAGACCGCGGCGCAATTCGGC
>CAZBIG010000022.1:0-15939 GCA_964491865.1 uncultured Neomegalonema sp.
AGACCCTTGCCCCCGACCCGGCCCGACGCGCCAGGGGACGCGCGACGGCGGCTCCGGCGAAAAAGCGCGGGCGCGATCGGCGCGGGCGCGCCGGGCGCGGCGGGGGCGAGGTCCGTCACGTCCACAGCGTCCATTGGGTCACGGGCATGAACGGGCGCCAGCCGCGATAGGCGCCGATCGGTTCGGCGCGGGCCGCCGACAGCCGGACCAGCTCTCCGCCATGGGCGGCTTGGGCCGCGATCAGGACGGCTTCGGACTCGAGCGTCACCGCATGGGCCACCAGGCGGCCATGGGGCTTCAGCGCGGCGCGGCAGGCGTCGAGCGTCGCCGTCGACAGCCCGCCGCCGACTAACGCCGCGTCCGGCGCCGGCAGATCCGCCAGCGCCGCCGGCGCCGCGCCCGCGACGAGCTCGAGGCGCTGCGCGCCGAGCGCGAGCGCGGTTTACGCCGCGGTAGCCCGGCGCGCGGGATCGGGCTCGACGCCGATCGCGGCCGCGTCGCGCGCGGCGCGCATCCATTCGATCCCGACCGAGCCGCAGCCGGCCCCGACGTCCCAAAGCAGGCCCTTGCGCTGGGGAACCAGCTTCGCGAGCGCCAGGATGCGGGCCTCGCGCTTGGTCATCTTGCCGTCATGGCGGAAGGCGTCGTCGGGCAGGCCGACGCGGGGCAGGGCGACGCGGCCCTCGGCGAGGCGGCACTCGATCGCCAGGATGTGAAAGTCGGGCGCGCCGCCCGGCCAGGTCTCAGCCGTCGCCTCGAGCCGGCTCTCGGCCGGGCCGCCGAGCGCGCCGAGCGCGATCAGCGGGCTCGGCCCGTAGCCGCGCTCGGTCAGCAGGCGCGCCAGCGCGTCGGGCGTGCCGCCGTCCTTGGTCAGGACCAACAGGCGGGCCCCCGGCTGCAGGAAGGACAAGACTTGTTCGGGCGGCCGGCCATGGGCTGTCAGCGCGTCGAGATCTGCCAGGCTCCAGCCCAGACGGCAGGCCGCCCATTGAAAGGCCGACAGCTGCGGGTGGAACCGGATCTCCTCGGCCGGGATCGCCCGCAGCAGGCGCGCGCCGACCGAGTACCAGAGCGGATCGCCGGTCACCAGGACCACCGCGCGCCGGCCTTTCAGGGCGCGGATGGCGTCGATCATGGCGTCGAACGGCGACGGCCAGGACAGGCGCTCGGCGGCGACGCGGTCGGACAGGTGGTGATGGCGCTGGCCGCCGATGATCACCTCGGCGCTCTCGACCAGCGCGCGGGCGGCGCGCGAGAGGCCGTCGAGCCCGTCCTCGCCGATCCCCACCACATGGAGCCAGGGCGCGTCGGCGGCCGCCCGCGCCGCTTGGGCGGTCACCGACCGTCTCCGGCCAAGCCGAGGGCGAGGCCGTTCACCGCCGCCGCGGCCAGAGCCGAGCCGCCGCGGCGGCCTCGGAGCGTGAGGAACGGCGCTCCGCGGGGGCGGGCGGCGAGCTCGGCCTTGCTTTCGGCGGCGCCGACGAAGCCGACCGGAAAGGCCAGGATCGCCGCCGGGCGCGGCCAGCCGGCGTCGAGCTTTTCGAGCAGCCGGAACAGCGCCGTGGGCGCCGACCCGATCGCCACCACGGCGCCCGCGATCCGGTCGGCCCAAAGCTCGACCGCCGCGGCGCTTCGGGTGGTTTCAAGGCGGGCGGCCGCCGCCGGGGTCTCGGGCGCGTCGATGAAGGTGAGGACCGCGTTGTCGGCCGGCAGGCCGCGGCGGATCACGCCCTGCGCGACCATCGCGCAGTCGCAGAGCACGGGCGCGCCGGCGGCGAGCGCGGCCCGGCCGGCGGCGACCAGGTCGGGCGACCAGGCGAGCCGGTCCGCGGTCTCGGTCATGCCCGAGGCGTGCACCAGCCGGATCGCCACCTCTTGCAGATCGACCGGCAGATGGTCGAGCCGCGTCTCTCGGCGCACGATCTCGAAACTCTGGGCGTAAATCGCTTTGGGGTCGCGTTCGTAGCGCAAAGGGCGGGGCGGGGCGGGGCGGGGCCCGTCGGGGCTCACGACGTCTCTCCCGATCCGGCGCCCGGGCGGCGCGTCAGATATTTGCGCGCGCTCTCCGGCCCGAGAGGATGGTCCGCGTGCGGGTAAGGGGGGTGGTGGTGGTCGTGACTGTGACCGTGACTGTGGTCGTGACCGTGACCGTGACCGTGACCGTGACCGTGGTCGTGGCTGTGAGACTGGCCGTGACAGTGGCAATGCCCGTGGCCGCAGGCGGCGTCGGCGGCCGCCAGCCGGCAGGCCCCGGTGCAAAAGGCGTCGCACAAGGCGCAGTCGGCGACGTTCGAGCCGGCGGCTTGGGCCCCTTGGCCCTCGACATGGTGGTGATGGCTCTCTTGCGGCGCCCCGACCTCGGCCTCGAAGCCCAGGACCTGCGCGCGGTATTTGCACATCGCGCAGTTCATGGCGTTCTGGCCCTCGAGGATCTCGGTGATCCGCTCGGCGAAGGTCGCCAACACCTGCGGGTGGTCGCCGAGATAGCCCGCCTTGACCCAGGCGATGTCCGGATGCTCGGCCGCGGCCAGGTCGGTGAAGCCGTAGATCCGGTCGATCAGCACGCCGGTGAACAGGAAGTACGGCAGCACCAACACCCGGCGAAAGCCGAGCCGCGCCACGTGCCGCAGACAGGGTTCGACCAGCGGGAACGTCACCCCTGAGTAGCCCACCTCGGCCCAGCCGAAGCCGAGCCCCTCCCACAACAGGCGCGCGATCTTCGAGACGTTGCTGTTGGCGTCCGGATCGCTGGCCCCGCGGCCGATCACCACCAGGCAGGTGTCGTGCGCGGGGACCGGACCGTCGCGGGCGTCGGCCTCGGCCATGGCGGCGAGCGCGCGGTCGGCGGCGGCGCGCACCATCTTCGGATCGACGCCGAGCTCTCGCCCGTATTGCACGCGCACGCCATGCTCGGCGGCGTAGGCGTTCAGCACCGACGGGATGTCGTTCTTGGCGTGCATCGCGGCGAACAGCATGCCGGGCGCGGCCAGGATATGGTCGCAGCCCTGCGCGCGCAGTCGGTCGAGGCCCGCCCGGATCACCGGATTGGCGAATTCGAGATAGCCGTAGGCGACCGGCCAGTCGGGCGGCAGATGGCCCGGAAGCTTTTCGGCGAGGCCGGCGAACTCGTCGACGGCGGCCTGGCTGCGCGAGCCGTGGCCGCAGATCATGACGCCGATCTTGCTCATGAGCGGCGGTTCTTCGCGCGTCGGCGCGCAATCCGTCGGCGCGCGGTCAGCGCCAGGCCGGCCAGCGCCGCGACGGCGGTCAACGTCAGCAGCAGAGCGCCCCAATGGGCGTGCCCGTCGACCGCGTCGAGATGGCCCGGATGGGCGACGGCCGTCGAAACCGGGCCGAGGGCGGTCACGGCCAAGAACGCGAGGGCGCGCGGCGCGCGGGCGAGGGTCGAGAAGAGGGGCATCGAGACCGTCCGACGAAAAGAGGCGCAAAGCCGAAAAAGCACGCCGCGCCGGCCGGTCGGTCTGGCGGACCGAACCCGACGACCCGCGCGCGCGATCCCCGATCTGGGTCGACAGCGGCGCGATCCCGGTCAGCCGAAGCGTCGTCGACTGGTCGGATAGCAAGCCGAGAACGCCCGCGTCCAGGGCCGAAGCGACGCGGCCCGCGCCGCGCGCGACCTCCGCGCCCCTCTCGGCGCCCCTAGCGCCTCCTAAGCGCCGCCGTCGGCGGGCGCGGGCGGCGTCGGGCTTGCGGGGGCGGCGACGATCCGAGACGTTCGCCGTCGATTTCAAGGAGCCCGCCGCCGTGTCCGAGCGCCCGCCCGTCTATCTGACCACCCGTGAGCTGGCCGAGCTGCTGCGGCTGAGCGAGCGCAAGGTCTACGACCTTGCGGCGTCGGGCGGGATCCCCTGCACCAAGGCCACCGGCAAATTGCTGTTCGCGCGCGCCGAGATCGAGGCCTGGCTGTCGGCGCACCGGTCCGGGAGCGTCGCGGGGGCGCGGCCGGCGGTTTTCCTCGGCAGCCGCGATCCGCTGCTCGAATGGGCCCTGAGCGAAAGCCGATCGGGGCTGGCGAGCTATTTAGAAGGCAGTCTCGACGGGCTCGCGCGTTTCGCCGAGGGCGCGGGCGTGGCCGCCGGGCTGCATCTGTTCGACCCCGAGAGCGGCGCCTGGAACACGCCCGCCGTCGCGGCGCTGCCCGGGGCCGAGACGGCGGCGCTGATTTCTTGGGCGACGCGCGCGCGCGGGCTCGTGCTCGGGCGCGGGCTCGGCCGCCGGGTCCGCGGGGTCGGCGATCTCGACGGTTTGCGGGTGGCGACCCGGCAGCCCGAGGCGGGGGCCGAGCAGCTGTTCCGCCATCTGCTGGCCGAGGCGGGCGCGACGCCCCAGGCCTGGGCGGCGACGGTCTCGGTGCGCAGCGAGGCCGAAGCTGCGCTGGCGGTCGCCGAGGGCAGGGCCGACGCGGCGTTCGGCTTGGCGGCCGCGGCCGCGCCCTACGGCCTCGATTTCGCGCCGATCGTCGAGGAGCGGTTCGACCTGCTGGTCGACCGACGGTCCTGGTTCGATCCGCCGCTGCAGCGGCTCTGGGCGTTTTGCCGGACCCAAGCCTTCGCCGACCGCGCCGAGAGAACCGCCGGGTACGACGTCTCGTCCCTAGGGGAGGTGCGCTGGAACGGCGGCGGGGCGGATCAGGGCGCCCAATAGCGCGGGTCCCGCCAGGGCGGGGGCGGGCGCAGGGCGCCGGAGATCGTCGGCGCGCGGTCGACCAGGCTGAGCGACCGCCAGGCCGAGGCCCAGGCGGCCGGGATCGGGCAGGGCGGGATCGCGCCGCCGTCGGGCTCGAAGCCGAACCGGGCGTAATAGGCGGGGTCGCCGAGCACGTGCGCCTGACGCGCGCCGAGCGAAACCGCGCGCCTGAGCCCCTCGCGCACCAGAGCCGACCCGACCCCGCGCCGCTGACGCGCCGGGTCGACCGCCAACGGGCCGAGCAGCGCGGCGCGTTCGACCCGCCCCTCGATCGCGCAGAGCGTGAAGAACACATGGCCCGCCAGCGCGTCCCCCGGACCCGCTCGCCCAGGCCCGGCGTCTTTTCCGGTCGCGTCCTGCGCGTAAGCCGAGAGCGACAGGACGCCCGACGCCTCGGACGGCGGCGCCTCGGCCAACAACGCCTCGGCCAACGGCCACAGCGCCTCGTCGGGAAACGCGCGGGCGTAGAGCCGCTCGAGCGCGGCGGGTTCCGCCGGCGGACCCGCGCGAAGCGCGATCGGAAGCGCGGGCTCGGTCATCCGACAGGTTCTCCTCGGTCGCGGTTTCGGTCTCGGTCTCGGTCTCGGCCCAAAGACGGCGCGCGCGCCGCGACCAGGCTGAAGGCGGGCGGCACGAAGTAAAACGAGACGATCGACGACAGCAGCACGCCCCCGGCGATCGCCATGGCGAAGGGCGGCCAGAACCCGCCCCCGTCCAGCAGCAGCGGCAGGAACCCGCCGAAGGTCGTCACCGTGGTCGAGACGATGTGGCGGCTCGACCGGAGCGTCACGGCGACCACCGCGTCGCGATCGCCCGCGGCCGCGTCCGGATCCTGCTGCAGCGCGGTCAACACGATGATCGCGGCGTTGATCGAGACGCCGATCGCGCCGATCACCCCGATCAGCGCCTGAATGCCGAAAGGGTAACGGAACATCTCGAGCGCCAGCAAGCTCAGCCCGGTCGACAGCAGGCACACCACCAGCGCCACGCCGCTCATCCGCCACGAGCCGAAGGTCAGCACGATCGTGGCCAGGCTCGCGACCGCCACCAGGCCCACCACCGACAGCAGGTTGCGCACGGTCTCTCCCCGCGCGTCGCTTTCGCCGCCATAGGCCAGGCGATAGCCTTGGGGGACCTCGAAGCCCGACGCGGCGAGGCGGGCTTGAAACGTCGCGAGCGCCTTGTCGGGCAGCACCCCGTGCGCCAAAAAGCCCTGCACGGTGTTGACCCGCTCGCCGTCGCGCCGCGCGATCACCCCGTCCGACGGCCGCAGCGCGGCGTCGCCGAGCGCGGCGAGCGGGATCGCGGGAAATCCGGCCTCGGTCGGGTCTGCGCCTTGGCGCGTGATCGACAGCGCCGCCAGCCGGTCGGCGCCGCCGCGGGCCGCGTCGTCGGCGCGCACGCGGACCGGCAGCTCCTCGGGCCCCTCGACCAAAGAGCCGCCGACGGCCCCGTCCGACAGCGCGTCGAGCCGCGACGCGACCTCGCCGAGGCTGAGCCCGGCGAGCCGCGCTTCGTCTTCGTCGAGGCGAAACTCCAGTTTCGGGGCCGCGCCGGACAGGTCGGCGCGGGTGTGCGTGACCGCCGGCGTGGCGGCCATGAGCGCGCGCGCCTGCTCGCCAAGGCGGCTCAGGGTGTCGAGATCGGGGCCGAACACGCGCAGCTCGATCGGCGCGTCGACGGGCGGGCCTTGCTTCAAGCCGCGCACCAACGCCCGCGCCTCGGGCGCGGCGGCGTCGAGCGCGGTCTGCAGCCGCGGGATCGCGCGCTCGACGGCCGTCGCCGACGCCGCCGTGACCAGCGCCTCGGCGAAGCGCGGGTCCTGATCTCGATTGTCGAGCATGTTGTAATAAAACGCGGGCGCGCTCCGCCCGATCGTCCATTGGACCTGGACGACGTCCGGATCGGCGCGCAGCAGCGCGTCCACCTTCAGCGCCGCGCGCTCGGTTTGCGCGATCGCCGCGCCGTCGGCCAGTTCGAGCTGGACGTGGAATTGGTCGCGGTCGACCTCGGGGAAGAACTGAGCGGTCAAGGTTGGAAAGGCCAAAAAGCCGACCAGCGCCGGGGCCGACGCGATCCCGAGCGACAGGAGCCGCCAGCGCAGCGCCGCGCGCAGGCTCGCGGCGAAGGCCCGCGCCGCCAGCCCGCCGCTGATCCCGTTCTCGAGCACGGTCGGACGCGCCGGCGCGCCCGCCGGCAGCAGCCGCGCCGCCATGGCCGGGGTCACGGTCAGGGCCAGGGCGAGCGAGCAGAACAGCATCACGATCACCGAGATCGCGATCGCGCCCACGAAGTCGCCGGCGGGGCCGGGCAGGGCCGCCATCGGGGTGAACGCCAGCACGGTGGTCAGCGTCGAGGCGGCCAGCGGCGTCGCCAGCCGCCCGACGGCCCCGCGCGCCGCCTCGGCCGGCGCCAGCCCGTCGCGCAGTCGCCGGCGGATCTCGTCGGTCATGACGATCGCCGCGTCGACGAGCAGGCCGAGCGCCACGATCAGCCCGGTCACCGACATCTGGTGGATCACGACGCCCAGACGCTCGAGGATGGCGAGCGACATCAGGCTGGCGAGCGGCAGGGCGGCCCCCACGATCAGCGCGGCGCGCCACCCCATGCTGAGCAGCAGCACCGACACCACCAGCGCCACCCCGAGGGCGAGGTTCGCCGCCACTTCGCCCAGACGGGTTTTCGTGTAGCGGCTTTGGTCGAACACGATCGCGAGCTCGAGGCCGACGGGCAGCGCGGCGCGCACGGTCTCGATCTCGGCGCGCGTCGCGGCGGCCCAGACGTCGACCTGGCGATCATCCTCGATCCGCGAGGCGACCAGCACGGCCGCGCGGCCGTCGTGATAGGCGCGCTCGCTCGGCGGCGATCGGGCGGCGCGGCTGACGGACGCCAGATCGGCGACCCGCGCCACGCGCCCATTGTCGCTCGAGACGACCGGGATCTCCCGCACCCGCGACAGCCCGTCGATTTCGCCGGCGACCTCGACGATGAAATCCGCCGCGTCGCCGCGAACCCGGCCCGCCGACACTTTGGCGTCGCCCGCGGCGATCGCCCGGGCGACGTCGGACGGCGACAGACCGAGCGCCGCGGCGCGGTCGGGGTCGACGGCGACCAGGATCTCCTCCTCGGGCTGGCCGTAGACCCGCACGCGTTTGGTCTCGGGGATCTGGCGCAGCCGGTTCTGAAGGTCCTCGGCCACCCGGCCCAGCACGGCCCGCGAGACCGCGGCCCCGTCTGCGGCGGTCAGCGCGGCGATCATCGTGAAGGCCCCGACCCGGTCATTGTCGAAAGCCGGCTCGGCCGCGCCCGGCGGAAACGCCCGCGCCGCGTCGGTCAGCGCGTCGCGGATCTCGGACCAAACCGGCTCGAGAGCGGCGTCGGGCAGGAAAGAGGACAGCTCGATCTGGACGGTCGACAGGCCGGTGCGCGAGGTCGAGGCGATCTCCTTGATTTCCGGGATCTCCCGCAGCTCCGCCTCGATCTTTTCGGTCACCAGCGCCTCGACCCGCGCGGGATCGGCCCCTGGAAAGGGCGTGACGATGGTGGCGAACAGGTTCGTGATGGTCGGATCCTCCTGCCGGCCGATCGACTGGAAGCTCAGCAGCCCCAGCGCCAGGATCGTGAGGACCGTCAGCGACAGGATCGTCGGCCGGCGCAGCAGATAATCGCTCATCGCGCCGGGTCCGTCGTCGCGGTCGCGAACGAGACCGGCTGGCCGCTCGCGCCCCGGTGCGGGCCCTCCAGCACCACGAGCGCGCCGTCGGGGAACGCGCCGCGGACGAACGCCCGGCCGTCGCGGACGTAAAGCGCCTCGACCAGCGTCGCGCCGAGGCGCCCGCCCGCGACCGGCCCCGCCTGGTCGGTCAAGGGCGCGCCGTCCGGTCCAAGAACGAGGCGCAGGCGCCAAAGCCCGCGGACCCCGTCGCTCAGGGCCGCGAGCGGGGCCCAGGCGCCCTCGGCCGCGATCGTCCGCTCGCGCTCCAGCCGCACCACGTCTCCCATGGCGATCGGTTCGGCCGGGTCGATGTCGATCAGCACCGCCACCGTGCGGGTCGCGGGGTCGAGCCGGGGCGCGATCGCCGCCACCCGTCCCGAAAGCGTCGTCGTCTCGGCGCGCAGCGTCACCGCCTCGCCGAGCGCGAGGCTGCGCGCGAGATCGACGGGCGCGCCGATGCGAGCCTGGGGCCGGTCGACCTCTTGCACCGTCAAGATCGGCGAGCCCGCCGCCGCCACCGCGCCCTCGTCGACGCCGCGCGTCGACACGACCGCGTCGAACGGCGCCTTCAGGACCGATTTTTCGCGGTCCAGCGCGATCCGCCGACGCTGCGCGTCGATCGCGGCGATCCGGGCCTCGGTCGCGGCCGCCGAGAACCGGGCCTCGTCAAAGCTCTGGCCGCTTTCGAAGCCGCGATCCGACAGCTGCGCCCGCCGCCGCGTGGTGGCTTCGGCCAGGGCCAGATCGGCTTCGAGCGCGCGCTGTTCGGCCGCGAGCCGGGCGTCCTCGATCTCGAGCGCGGCGTGGTCGAGCCGCGCGAGCTGCTGGCCGCGGCGCACGCGGTCGCCCTCGTCGACCAGCACCGCTTCGACGAGCCCGGGCCGTTCGAAGGCGAGGCGGCTTTCGCGTCTGGGCTCGACGCGGCCGAGAACGCTCTCGCGATAGGCGTAGCTCTGCGCTCGGCGAAGCGGGGCGACGGTCACCGGCAACGGGTCGCGGATCGGCGCCGCGGCCTCGGCCCCGGCGCGGGCGTAAAGCCCCGCGGTCGCGGCCGCCGCCGCCGCCACGGCCAGCGCGGCGACCGCAGCCGCCCCCAGCCAAGCCTGAAAGCCGGCCCGAAAGCTGGTTTGGGGGGCGGCAGGGCGGCCGGCGGCCCTGCTGTCGTCAGCGCGCATCCCGCGGTCCTTTCCATCTCTGCGCCCGCGCCCGAGGCGCGCGGCGTCGTCTCGCGCGTCGCGGCGTTGGCCGCGCGATGTGAGAGCCTCTCACCACCGCTGGCAGAAGTAAGCGGCGCTTACAAGAGATCCAGCCCCCCGGATGTCGAAAAGCGCCCCGCGCGATCCGCGGACGACAGTCGCGTCTCGGCCGCGCCATGCTAAAAGCGGCGACCCCGACTGGAGACTTCGCCGTGACCGCCGTCGATCCCGACCCCAGGCGCAGCCGCGCCGACGATCCGTCCCCTTCCGACACGCCGGACGCGCTCAGCCCCACCGGCAGGGCGCTGGTCGCGGCGATCCTCGAGCGTCTGGACGACGCGCCGGCGGATCAGATCTCGGTGGCCGACGCCGCTCGCGCGGTGGGGGTCAGCAGCGGCGCGCCCTATCGGCATTTCAAAGGGCGCGACACGCTGCTCGCCCATGTCGCCGCCGTCGGGTTCGACCGGATGCGGCGGCGCATCGACGCGGCGATGGCCGCCCATCCGGAAGGATCGATCGAGCGTATCGTGGCCGGCGGCTGCGCCTACATCGCGTTCAGCATCGAAAACGTGGCGCTGTTTCACTTGATGTGGGGCGCGAAGCATCTCGAGACCGATAGCGACGTCGCCGAGGTGAGCGGCCGGCGCTGCTATGCGAGCTTCATCGACACGCTGTCGCGCGCCATGACGGCCGCCGGGTTCGGCGACCGCGACCCGCACGCCTTCGGGGCGCCGCTCTGGACCATGGTCCATGGGTACGCGAGCCTGGCGATCGGCAAGAACCCCATGTTGAACGCCGACGCCGACGCCATCGCGGCGCAGGTGGAGGCGGCGACGCACGCCTATTTCCGCGGCATGCGCGGCGGGTGAGGTCGGCCGCGCGGCCCGCCCGGATCGCGTCCGAGGCCCGACGCCGCGCCTTTGGCTCGGGCCCCGGCCCGTCCTCCTGCGCCAGCCCCTGCGCCAGCCCCTGCGCCAGCTCCCGCGCCAGCCCCTGAGCCTGCCGCTGAGCCTGCGCCCTGGCGGCGGCCGGCGAAAATCGCCCGTGTCAGGGCGGTCCCGCGTCGAGGGGCCCTTGCGTCCGGCGGCCTGATCTGCCCGCATTGGGCGACGGATTCGCCCCGCCGATCAACGAGCGCGCATGACCCGCCTCCAGCCCCTTCCGGCCTGCGCCAGAGCCGTCGACCTCCGCGCCGCCGGCGCGTCGCGGCGTCCGTCGCTGTTGCGGGCGCTGGCGGCGGCGGGGATGGCGGCGACGCTGCCGGCGGCCCCCGCCGTCGGCCAGGACGCGCGCTGCGCGAACCCGCAGACCGCCTGCGGCGCGCGGGTCGAGGCGCGGTGTCTCGAGACGCGGCTCGGCGCCGGGTCGCTCGCCGCGGCGTCCGCCGCCGACGCCGCCTGTCAGGCGCAGTTCGGCGCGTATCGCGATTGCCTCGCCGAGATCGCCGAGGCGTGCGGGCCCGGCGCCGGCGACGGGGCGGCCCCGCGCCCGAGCGCAGGCTGCGACGCCGATCTCGAGCGCCGGCTTTGGGAAGAGGTCAAAAGCTCGAACGACCCCGGCGAGCTGTCGATCTTCGTTCAGAGCTGTCCGGACAGCCCGTTCGCGCTGGTGGCCCGGCGCCGGCTCGACGCCGCCGCCGCGCCGGCGCCCGCGCCGACAGGATCGACGCCAGACGGCGCGCAAAGGCCGACCGACACCGCGCCGACCCACACCGCGCCGACCCACACCGCGCCGACCGAGGCCGACATCCGCGCCGCCCAGACCGAATTGCGCCGCTTGCGGCTCTACCGCGGCGGCGTCGACGGCGACTGGGGTCCGGGCTCGCAAGCCGCGATGCGCGCCTTCCAGCGCGACGCCGATCGGCCGGTCGACGGCCGGCTCACCGCCGAGGCGCTCGCCGCGCTGAAGGCCGCCCCGACCCCGGCCGGCCCCGCCGTCGCCGGGGGCGGCTATGTGGGCGTCTATCGCGGGACCTGGCGCGACCATCGGCTCGGCGTGTCGGGCCGCTCGACCTTCACCGCGCTCGCGTACGACCCGGCGACCGGCGCCCTGCGCGCGCGGATGAGCACCGAGTATCAGGGCGTGGTCTCGACCGGCGTGATGACCGGCCGGCTGACCTTGGCCGACGGCGGCGAGCTGTCGGGCGAATTGCGCGCCCCGGACGGCACGGGCTGGCGCACCAGCTTGCGGCTCAACCCGACCAGCAGCTTCGACGTCGTCACCGGAACTTACCGCTCCGAGCCGCTGCCCGGCGCGTTCGGCGTCTCGTGGGGCGTGACCACCAGCGGCCCGTTCGAGACGCGCCGCGTCCAATAAGCCGCGGCGCGGCCGCTCATTCGAACTCCATTTGCTGGAACACGCGACCGGCGTTCTTCGCCGCCAGCTCCCAATAGGTGTGCGCGTCGCGATATCGGGTCTGGTCGATCTCGTAAGCGTCCTGCAGCGAGCCGCCGTTCTCGAGGACCTTCGCGACCTCGCCCCGGAGAAATTCGAGATAGCCGCGCGTGCCGGCGTCGACCGCCGCGAAGTCGGCGGGTCCGCCATGGCCGGGCACGATGATCATGTCGCGGGCGACCTCGGCGAAGGCGCCCCAGCTGTCGAGCCAGGCCGCGGTGTCGGTCTCGTCGAAGATCGGCGGCAGTCGGACATGGAACGCCATGTCGCCGGCGATCATCACATTGCGCTCGGGCACGATCACCGAGATGTCGCCGGGAGAATGGGCGGGGCCGAAATTCACCAGGCGCGCGGTCACCCCGCCGAGATCGAGCGCGCGCTCTTCGGCGAAGGTCTCGTCGACGGCGGGGATCACGGTGTTCTCGGCGCGATCGCGATTATAGTCCCGCATCCGGTCGAGGATCGCATGCGCCTCGGCTTCGAACGCCTCCGCCGCGTCGTCTTGAGCGATCACCGGCACGCCCTGCGCGTTCCAATAGCTCATGCCGAGCATCGCATGGCCCTGGCCGTTTTCGGCCACCGCGTAGAGCACCGGCTTGTCGGTGCGGGCTTTGATCTCGCCATGCAGCGCTTCGGCCAGCCGCCACGAGGCCCCGCCGTTGACGACCAGAACGCCGGTCTCGCCGATCACGAAAGTGAGATTGTTGTTGTGGCCCGCGTTCTCGTAGGTCGGCGGCTGGGTGGCGCCGATCGCCGACCACACGCCGGGCGCAACCTCTTGCGGCAGCGCGTAAAGTTCCGATTCGGGAGCGCGGTCGAGCGGGCCGTAGAGACCTTGAGCGACGGGGTTTTCGGGGCGCTGCTCGGTCGGCGTGTCGGCGACCGCGGACCCCGTCAGCCCGGCCACGGCGAGCCCTGCCGCGACCCCGGCGATCCGGCTCGCCCGCAGGGCGACGCAGACGGCGGAAAGAAACGATGTGACGCGCATGAGGACCTCCCTGGCGGCGACGCGCTCGTTGGTCGGCGCGCCCGCCAGAGCGTCTAGTCCGCCGCGGCCCGCCGCGACCAGCGGATCCGGGTCGGGCGGCGATTCGCCGCTGCTCGCCGTCGCCCCCTGGGCCGCCCCCTTGAGACGCCCCCTGAGACGCCCCCTGGGCCTCACCCTGGCCCACCTCCCTGAGCCGCCGCCTGACCGCCCGCGGTCGGGCGTCACTTCAGGGCGAAGGCGGTCGTGGTGCCGGACACTTCGTTCGCGACCACCAGCAGGGCGCCGTCGGTCGGGCTGCGCTCGGCGGGGATGAACAGCAGCCCTTCGGGTCCGACGTCGCCGGCCTCGCCGGCTTCGGGGTCCCCCGTCGGCACGCCGTTATGGATGTAGGTTTCGAAGGCCGGGGCGGCCGGATCGGTGATGTCGTAGATCATCACGCCGCCCATGCGCTCGAGCCCGATGAACGCGTAGCGCCGGCCGTCCACATCTCCGAGCGCGACGCCTTCGGGCTCGACGCCCTTATCGTCGGACCGCGCGTCAAAATTGCTCTCCTGCCCCTCGGAGTTGAACCAAGTCGGAAAGGCCTGCGTGAGCACGTCCGAGAACTGATCGCCGCTGTCGAACACCAGCGCCCCGGCCGCATTGTAGATCGAGAACGAGCGCCCGCCGAAGGCGTGGATCTGATCGATGTCGCCGTCGCCGTCGGCGTCGCCCTTGGCGGTGGTGGTTTTGAGCCGCCCGAGCGCGGTCTCGGCCTGCAGCGCGTCGGCGTCCGGATAGGCGGTCGGGTCCAGGGTCAGCTCGGCCACGCGGGTCTCCTCGGAGTAACCCGCATAGTCCCGCGCGTCGCCCTCGTTCGCCGTCACCACATAAAGCACGCCGTCCTGTTCGAACGCGGCGATGGCGTCCGGCTGCGGCATGGAGAGCACCGGCCAGGGCCGGCGATTGATCTTTTGGTCTTTGTCGGAGGCGTCGAACGCCAGGTTTCGCCAGTCTCTCAGGCCAAGACCGAAAACTCGGGTCACGCTGGCGGTCTCGAGATCGATCAGCGCGATCGCGTTGTTCTCCTGAAACACGACGAAAGCGGTGCGATTGTCCGGTCCGACGGCGACGTATTCGGGCTCGAGGTCTTGGGCCAGACTTGTGCCCGCGGGCGAGGGGAAATGGGCGCTGGCGCCGAACGCCGCGCGATCGAGCCCGTCGAAGCGCACGGTGCGCGTCGTCTTGTCGGCGACGTTCAGGATCGTGATCGATCCTTCGGGGTCGGTCTTGTAGTCGTCGCTCGGCTCGCCCTCGTTCGCCGCCACGACGTATTTTCCGTCGCCCGAAAAGGCGACCATGTCGGGCAGCGCCCCCGCCTCGACGGCGGCGACGGTCTCGCCGTCGAGCGAGAACAACACGATTTTCCCGGGGGCCTGCTTGTCTTCGGCCTCGACCGCGACGGCGACCAGACGGCCGTGGACCGCGACCGAATTGGCGGCGGCCCCGTGCGGGGCGATCGGCCAGGCCGCGCTTTTGGTCATGGCCGCGGGATCCGAGAAATCGATCACGTCGATGGCGCGGTCCGCCGCGTTCACGATCAGCAGACGCTGGTTCTCGGCGTCGTGCGCGACGATCTCGGCGGCGCTCCGATCGAACACGCCCGAGGCGTAGGTCCCCAGTCGCTCGACCGCCAGATCGGCGAAGGCCGGGCCGGTCGGCGCCAGCGCCGCGGCGAGGCCGATCAGCATCGATGTGAACGCCTTCATTCCGCTCTCCCGTTGGCCGCTGCGTTGGTCGCGGCGCTTAGCGCGTTTCGGTGACGGTGCAATGACGGCGCCGGGGCTCAGCGAGGCGGGGGCGCGGTCGAGCCGCGCGGGATCAGGCGCGCGGGCAGCAGGGCGGGGACGACCCGCGCGCCGCCGTCAAGCTCGGCGACCAACGCGTCGGCCGCGCGCCGGCCCATTTCGGCGGCGGGCAAGTCGATCGAGGTCAGCGGCGGTTGCGCATGCGCGGCCCAGGAAAGGTTGTCGAAGCCCATCACCGACATCTCTTGCGGGACCGGCGCGCCGGCGCGCTGCAGCGTGAACATCGCCCCGAGCGCGATCACGTCGGACAGGCAGAGCAGCGCCGTCGGTCTCGGTCGGCGGGTCAACGCCTCGGCCGCCACCGCGGCGCCGCCCGCTTCCGAGATCGGGGTCTCGACGAAGCGCAGACGCGCCCCGCCCGCATTCGCGCGCACGCCCTCGAGCCGCAGCTCGGTTCGGTCGTTGTGGCGGGCCGGGCCGTGCGCGACGACGACGTCTCGGTGGCCGAGCCCGACCAGATAGCCGATCGCCTCGGCCCCGAGGGCGCGGTTGTCGTAGCCGATGGTCGGGAACGGCGCGTCCTCGCGATAAACCGAGGTGAGCACCACCGGCGCGCCCGACTGTTTTAAAGTTTCGACAAGTTTTGGATCCTTGCGCGCGCCTGAAAGGATTAAAGCCTCGGCTCTCATTTCGAGTAGCGCGCGCACCTTCCGCGCTTCGCGGTCCGCGTCTTCGGCGGTGCTGGCGATAACGACCGAGTAATCGTCCTCGGCTAGTCTTTCTTCGACAGCGTTGAGGAAGCGCGTGAAAATCGAGTGCCCGAGGGTCGGGATCGCGGCGCCGATGATCCGGGTGCGGCCGCGGGTCAGGGCGCGGGCCAACGGGTTGGGCGAAAAGCCGAGCCGGGCGATCGCGGCTTGGACCTTCTCTCGGGTCGCCGGGGCGACCGACGGCTCGTTGTTCACGACGCGCGACACGGTCGCGACCGAGACGCGGGCCGCCTGGGCGATGTCGCGCACGCCGATCCGCTTCGCCCGCGGCGCGTCGGGCGCGGCCAGGCGCGCGTCGGAAGCCGGGTTGGCGGGGCGACGGCTCATCGCGCCGCTATAGCCGATCTTGAACCGCTGCGCGCCCCCCCTTGCGCGGCCGAGG
>CAZBIG010000023.1:0-15931 GCA_964491865.1 uncultured Neomegalonema sp.
CCGAGGCGAGCGCCGCCGGAGCGGCGGCTTCCGGTCAGCGGCGCCCGGGCCAGCGGCGGCCTGTCAGCGGCGCCCGGGTCAGCGGCGCCCGGGGCAGCGGCGCCCGGGTCAGCGGCGCCCGGGTCAGCGGCGCCCGGGTCAGCGGGGCCCAAGTCAGCGGCGTTGGGGGTCGGCGGCGTCGAGCCGGGCGCGGATCGCGGCGAAGACGGCGAAAAACATCTCGGGCGTCAATCGTCGAGTTTGGGTGTTGTACCGCGAGCAGTGGTAGCTGTCGAACAGCGCCGCGGCGCGACCGTCGGGCAACGTCGCGGCGTGCTCGGCCCCATGCGCGAAGGGGGCGGCGGCCGCCGCCAGACCCAGCGTGCGCAGCGCGCTGTCATGGGCCACGCGCCCCAGGCAGAGGATCGCCTCGAGGCGGGGCAGCGCCGCGATGCGGGCGGCGAGAAACGGCCGGCAGGCGGCGATCTCGGGTCCGGTCGGCTTGTTCTGCGGGGGCGCGCAGCGCACCGCGTTGGTGATCATCGCGTCCTCGAGACGCAGCCCGTCGTCGGCCCGCGCGTCGAAAGCGCCGCGCGAAAAGCCGTGCGCGGCCAACGCCCCGTAGAGCAGCTCGCCCGCATAGTCGCCCGTGAAGGGCCGGCCGGTCCGGTTGGCGCCGCTGACGCCGGGCGCGAGTCCGACGATCAGCAGCCGCGCGTCCGGATCGCCGAACGACGGCACCGCGCCGTTGAACCACAGCGGCTCGCGCGCGGCGTTGGCCGCGCGATAGGCCGCCAGTCTCGGGCAGAGCGGGCAGTCGGCCGGCGGTTCGGCCGCGTCGCCCGGGGGTCTGCCGACCGGGGCCGCGCGGGACGGCGCGTCGGACTGCGGCCGCGGGGCGCCGGCGCTCATTCTTCGTCGTACTCGTCGTCGTCCTGCTCGCGATCGTCCGGCCGGCTGCGCTGCTCTCGGCCGATGATCGAGCGCAGATCTTCGAGATCGATGAAATTGTCCGCCTGGCGCCGCAGCTCGTCGGCGATCATCGGGGGCTGGGACCGGATCGTCGAGACGACCGAGACCCGGACGCCGCGCCGCTGCAGGGCGCCCACCAAGACGCGAAAATCGCCGTCGCCGGAGAACAACACCACATGGTCGAGCGTCGGCGCGAGATCGAGCGCGTCGATCGCCAGCTCGAGATCCATGTTGCCCTTGACTTTGCGTCGGCCGGTCGCGTCGGTGTACTCCTTCGCCGGCTTTGTAACCATCGAGAAACCATTGTAATCAAGCCAATCGACCAACGGACGAATCGGCGAATACTCTTGATCCTCGACTAACGCGGTGTAGTAGAATGCTCGAACCAGCTTGCCCCGCTGCGCAAATTCTTGCCTAAGTTTCTTATAATCGATATCAAATCCGAGCGATTTAGCAGCGGCGTACAAGTTTGAGCCGTCTATGAACAAGGCGAGACGCTCATCGCGGTAAAACATTGAAATCTCCGAGGAAACGAATTGGCGGGATGTAGACCCGGATTGTAATGCGGACCTACCGGGGCGTAATCCCCCAACCCGAAATCGAGGTGACGGGAATTGAAGGTGAAGTCAAGCGATCCGTGCGTGATCGGCCTGGGCGCGAATTCGCCGTCCGGCGTCGGTCCGCCGCTCGACACGCTGACCGCCGCGCTCGACCGGCTCGAGGCGCTCGGGTTCCGCATCGTGCGCCGGGCGCCCTGGATCGCGAGCCCGGCTTACCCCCCCGGAGCGGGGCCCGATTTCGTGAACGGCGCCGTTTTGGCCGAGACCGCGCTCGCCCCCGAGGCCGCGCTCGCGGCGCTGCACCAGGTCGAGACGGATTTCGGCCGGATCCGCTCCGAACGCTATGGCCCGCGCAGCGTCGATCTCGACTTGATCTGCTGGGGCGATCGCGTGGCTCCCGACCGCGACGTCCTGCGCGCCTGGATCGCGCTGCCGCGCGCCGACTGGACGAAGCGCGCCCCGGACCAGCTGCTGTTGCCGCATCCGCGCCTGCAGGACCGCGCCTTTGTCCTGGCCCCCCTGACGGCGCTCGCGCCGGATTGGCGACATCCGGTGCTCGGACGCACCGCCGCCGCGCTGTGGGCGGCGCTTCCCGACGCCGAGCGCGACAGCGTCCGCCCCCTGGACCCCGGCGCCTGACCGGCAGCGCCGCTGTTGTGCCGGCCCGCCGGGCCGCTTATACTGAAGGTTCTCAATCGACCCAGGGAGTCTCCATGGCGCGTGTGACCGTCGAGGACTGCATCGACAAAGTCCCGAACCGCTTCGACCTTGTGATGCTGGCCGCGCACCGCGCTCGGGTCATCGCGGCGGGCTCCGCCCCGCTGGTCAACCGCGAGCGCGACAAGAACGCCGTGGTGGCGCTGCGCGAGATCGCGGATGAAAAGCTGTCGACCGACGGTCTTCGCGAGGACGCGATCGAAGCCCTGCAGCGGCATATGGAGGTCGACGAGCCCGAAGAGGACCGGATGGCCGAACTGGTCGGCGAGACCTCCATGGGCCCCGAAGACCTGACCGAAGAAGCCTTGCTGCGGGCGCTGCAAGCCGAAACCTGAGCGGCGCAGCCTGCGCGGGTCGCGCGCGCTCGGGACGTCGGAAGGGTCAGTTTCGGCCGCCGCGCACGCGGCGCGCCCTGAGCGCGCGTTTTAAGCGGCGCGGCTCGGCGACTGTGAACGAAAGCGCGGTATGATCCGTCAGTTCGAACTCGTCGAAATGGTGCGGGCCTACAACCCGAGCACGGACGAGGCGTTGTTGAACCGCGCCTACGTGTTCGGGGTGAAGGTCCATGGCGGGCAGACCCGCGCCAGCGGCGAACCGTATTTCAACCACCCCGTCGAAGTGGCCGCGATCCTGACCGAGCTGAAGCTCGACGACGCCACCATCGTCACCGCCCTGCTGCACGACACCATCGAAGACACCGCCGCGACCTTCGAAGAGATCGAGGCGGGATTCGGCGCTGAGATCGCCCAACTTGTCGAGGGCGTCACCAAACTCTCAAAGCTGAAACTGCGCTCGCGCGAGTCGGCGCAGGCCGAGAACTTGCGCAAACTGCTGGTCGCGATGGCGCGCGACCCGCGGGTTTTGCTGGTGAAGCTGGCGGATCGGCTGCACAATATGCGCACCATCCAACATCTGAGGCCCGAAAAGCGCGAACGGATCGCCCGCGAGACTCTGGACATCTTCGCCCCGCTGGCCGGGCGCATGGGCATGCAGTCGATGCGCGAAGAACTCGAGGACATCGCCTTCGCCGTCCTGCAGCCCGAAGCGCGGCTGTCGGTGATGCGCCGCTTCGTGCACTTGAAAAAGACCACCGGACAGGACGTGGCCCGGGGCGTCGTCGAAGCGCTCGAGCGCAAGCTCGACGCGGCCGGCGTCCGCGCCGAGGTGAGCGGTCGCGAAAAGCGGCCCTATTCGATCTGGCGCAAGATGCAGCGCAAGAGCGTCGGCTTCGAACAGCTGTCGGACATTATGGCGTTTCGGGTTTTGGTGCCGGACGAGGACGCCGTCTACCGGGCGCTCGGCGTGATCCATCAAGCCTTTCCGATCGTTCCCGGGCGTTTTAAGGACTATGTGTCGCAGCCGAAGGCGAACGGCTACCGCTCGATCCACACAACCGTGGTCGGGCTCGGCGGCGCGCGGATCGAAATCCAGATCCGCACCTTCGCGATGCATGAGGTGGCCGAAACCGGCGTCGCGGCCCATTGGGCCTATAAGGACGGCGAGCGGGCGAAGAACCCGTTCTCGGTCGATCCGTTCCGCTGGCTTCGCGACCTGGTCGAGCATGTGGAGCGCGCGGCCCCGGGCGACGCGCTGCCCGAAGAATTTCTCGAAGAAGCGAAGCTCGAAATGAGCTTCGACCAGATCTTTTGCTTCACGCCCAAGGGCGACGTGGTCAGCCTGCCGACCGGCGCCACCGCGCTCGATTTCGCCTACGCCATCCACACCCGGGGCGGGCACACCGCCGTCGGGGCCAAGATCAACGGCGTGCGCGCGCCGCTCTGGGCCGAGTTGCGGAACGGACAAAGCATCGAGATCCTGCAGTCCGACGGCCAGCGCCCGTCGCCGGTCTGGCAGGAAATGGTCAAAACCGGCCGGGCGCGCGCCGCGATCCGCCGAACCTTGCGCGAGCAGGAGCGTTCCGAGGCGGCGGAGCTGGGCGCTCGGCTGGCGGCGCGCGCGTTCGAGCGCGCCGACCTCGCCTTCTCGATGAAAGCGATCGAAACGGCGGCGCAGAAACTCGGCGCGACCGACGGCGAGGCCCTGCTCGCGGAGATCGGCGCGGCCCGGATCAGCGCGGCCCAGGCGCTCGAGGCCGTCTACCCGAACTACGCGCGCGAGATGCGGGCGGTCGCCCCGGCCCCGCCGGACCCGGATCGGCCGCAAATCGTCGTCAATCGACGCGGCGGCGGGCATGCGCGCGGGGACGCGCTTAAGCTGCCGGCGGCGCCCTGCTGCCTGCCGCTGCCCGGCGAGCGGATCGTCGGCCTGATGGAGCCGACGGTCGGCTTGCGCCTGCACGCCATCGATTGCCCGGCGCTCGAGGCGTATGAAGACGCGATGGAGCGCTGGCTCGACGTCGCCTGGGCGCCCGAGGCTGACGAGGCCGCCGACCATCTGGCGGTGGTGGAGATCCTGCTGGCGAACGAGCCTGGCGCGCTCGGGCAGATCTGCACGATGCTCGGCCGGTCCGGCGCCAATATCGACAATCTGGCTTTCGTCGACCGGAAACCGGATTATTTTACGCTACGCGCCGAGATCGAGGTGCGGGACCTGCGGCACCTGACCAACCTGCTGACGGCGTTGAACGCCCAGCCGACCGTCGCCGAAGCGCGGCGTCGGCGCATGGAGGTCGGGGCGCGGCTTCGGAGCGGGACGACCGGACGGGATCCCGTCGACGCGGCGGGGCCGGGGACCGAGGCCGCCGCGGGCCGGGACATGTTGAAAGGCCCGCCGACCGACGCGGTTCAACGCGCCAGCCAAGAGACGGTCAAGGGGACGGCCCCGGAGACAGGCGCGACGACGGGCGCGACGACGGGCCGGGACGCGGTCGAGAACCGGCTCGACGGCGCGCTCGAGGGCGCCGCCCGGGGAGAGGCGGCGGGCGACGCGCCGGCTGGCGGGGCTGGCGAGGTTTCGGGCGAGGCCCGAGAGCGGGCTTGGGCCGAGAGCCGTTGGGCGGGAACGGGCGATCCCGAAACGACGTTCGACACCGGGGCCGCCCGCCCCGAGCGGAATACGGCCGGTCCGACGGACGAAGACGACGCCGCGGCCGAGGCGAAGGAATATGATCTTGAGCGTGAGCGGACCCTGCATTGACGGCGACGACGCCGCGCCGGCGCCCGGCGAGCCGGACCCGCTTGATCAGGCGGCGGCGCTGGCGTTGTTCCGAGAGGCGGGGGCGCTTCTCGAAGGCCATTTTCTGCTGTCCGCCGGGCTGCACAGCGGCATCTACCTGCAATGCGCGCGGGTGATGATGCGGCCGGAGATCGGGGCCCGCCTGTGCGGCGCGCTGGCCCGGAAAATCCGCCAAACCCACGGCCCGGCGCTCGAGTTCGACCTTTGCGTCTCGCCGGCGATGGGGGCGGTGATCGTCGGGTATGAAACCGCCCGCTGGCTCGGACTGCCGTCGCTGTTCATGGAGCGTCCCGACGGCGTGTTCGAGTTGCGCCGCGGCTTCGAAATCCCGCCCGGCGCGCGGTGCCTGATGATCGAGGACGTCGTGACCACGGGGAAATCGTCGCGCGAATGCGTCGCGGCCATCGAAGCGGCCGGCGGCCGAGCCGTGGCCGGGGCCTGTCTGGTCGATCGAAGCGGAGGAACGGCGGATCTCGGGATCCCGCTGACCGCCTTGATCGAGATCGACGCGCCGACCTACGCCCCCGACATGGTGCCGCCGGAATTGGCTGCGATCCCGCCCGTCAAACCGGGCAGCCGACGCGATCCCGCGGCGGCGTCCTCCAGCAGCTGAGGGGGCGCGTCGATGATTTTCAAACGCCGAGAGCGGCGCGGCCTGTGGGATCAGGCGCGCGACCTCGTCTCCCCGAAAAAAGGCTGGCGACGCGGATTCAAGTATATAGGCCGCCGGGTCCAGCGGTTGCCGGACACGCCGCACCGCATCGCGATCGGGTTCGCCTGCGGCGTGATGGCGTCGTTCAGCCCGTTCTTCACGCTCCACATCATCGTCGCGGTCGCGTTGGCGATGGCGGTGCGCGGCAATCTGATCGCGGCCGCCTTCGGCACCATCTTCGGGAACCCGATCTCGTTCCCGCTGATCGCCGCGGCCAGCCTGAAGCTCGGCAACTGGATGCTGGGGCGATCGGACGGGGTCGAAGATCTCGAAACGTTGAGCTGGGAGTACGTGTCGGGCCAGCCCTTCGCGTTTCTCGAGAGCATCTTCACGCCCTATCTGGTGGGCGGACTGGCGCCGGGGCTGATCTGCTCGGTGATCTGCTACTATCTGCTGCGCCCGGTGATCGCGCGGTTTCAAGAGCGTCGCCGGACCACCTTGGAAGCCCGCGCCCGCGAATTGATCGCCCGCCGTCGGGGCGCGACCCGACAGGGCGCGCGCGCCGCGCCGCTGGCCGAAGCGGCGGCCATCGCGCCGATGCGTCCGCGCCCGGCGCTCGCGCGGGCCCCGAGACCGGCGGCCCCGCCGTCAACGCCCGAATCGAACGCCGGATAAGCCCGCGGCCGGCCCAGACCGCGCCGCCGCCTGACGAGAGCGCCCATGACCTCCGCCTTCGCCGCCGCGCCGCCGCTTCGCCTCGGCGTCAACATCGACCACGTCGCGACCGTGCGCAACGCGCGCGGCGGCGCCCATCCCGACCCGGTGCGCGCGGCGCTCGCCGCCGAGGCGGCCGGGGCGGACGGGATCACCGCCCATCTGCGCGAAGACCGCCGCCACATCCGCGACGCGGACATGCGGGCCCTGAAGGGGGCGCTGTCGATCCCGCTGAACTTCGAGATGGCGGCGACCCCGGAGATGCGGGCGATCGCGCTCGAGATCCGTCCGCACGCCGTGTGTCTGGTGCCCGAACGGCGCGCCGAGCGCACGACGGAGGGCGGCCTCGACGTCGCCGGCGACCAGCCCCGCCTGAAAGACTATATCGCGCCGCTGGCCGACGCCGGGGCGCGGGTGTCGATGTTCGTCGAGGCCGACCGGCGGCAGATCGAGGCCTCGGCCGCGATCGGGGCGGCCGTCGTCGAACTGCACACCGGCGCCTATTGCGAGGCGGCGCTCGAGGATCGGGCGGAGGACGCCGCGCGAGAGCTGGCGCGTCTGGCCGACGGGGCGCGGGCGGCGGCCGAGGCCGGCCTCGAAGTCCATGCCGGGCACGGCCTCAGCTTCGACAGCGTCGCACCGATCGCCGCCCTGCCCCAAATCGTGGAGCTCAATATCGGACATTTCCTGATCGGAGAGGCGGTTTTCCTGGGCCTCGGCGCCGCGATCCAAGAGATGCGCGCGCGCATGGACGCCGCCCGCGCGTCGCACGCGGCCGCCGCCGGGACTTGACCGCGTCATGCCCAAGGCGCTAGCCGAGCGCGCCCGGGGCGACGACGGCCCGGGGCCGGAGAACCGCCCATGATCATCGGCATCGGATCCGATCTCGCCGACATTCGGCGCATCGCGCAAACGCTCGACCGGTTCGGCGACCGGTTCACGCACCGCGTGTTCACCGAGATCGAGCGCGCGAAATGCGATCGACGGCGCACGCGGGTGGAAAGCTACGCCCGGCGCTGGGCCGCCAAAGAGGCCTGCTCGAAGGCGCTGGGCACCGGCCTGCGCATGGGCGTAGCCTGGCGCGAGATGGAGGTGGTGAACCTGCCCTCGGGCCAGCCGACCATGCGCCTGCACGGCGGGGCCGCGACGCGGCTGGGCGCGATGACGCCCGACGGCCGGGCGGCGCGGATCCATGTGACAATGACCGACGACCCGCCCTACGCCCAAGCTTTCGTCGTCATCGAAACGCTGTCGGCCGAAGACGCGCGGATCGCCGCCGGGGGGGCGTGACGGGCCCCAAAGGCCGATGCGGGCGGCCGACGCGGGCGCGCGTCGCGTGTCGCCGACGTCACCGGCCGCCCGCGCTCGGTCGCTTGACATGATCAGGCCCGCGTTTGACAACGCTGGTCTTACAAACAGGGGATGACGGGTGCGCGACGATCCTTCGCAAAGCGAGGCTGAACCAGCCTCGAAGGAATCGGTCGGGGATATTTTCCGAACCGTGGTTTACGCTTTGCTGATCGCCCTGGCGTTCCGCACCGTGCTGTTTCAGCCGTTTTCGATCCCTTCCGGGTCGATGAAGTCGACGCTTTTGATCGGCGATTATTTGTTCGTGTCGAAGTACGCTTACGGTTATTCGCGGTTTTCACTGCCCTATGGCGACCTGCTGCCGTCCTTTGGCGGCCGCTTGTTCATGGGCGAGGGCCCGCAGCGCGGCGACGTGATCGTGTTCAAGCAGCCGGGAGACACCTCGACCGACTACATCAAGCGCGTGGTGGGCCTGCCGGAGGACAAGATCCAGGTGATCCGCGGCGTGCTCCATGTGAACGACCAGCCCGTCGACCTGCAGCCGATCAGTGATTTTCTGGAGCCGGTGCAACCCCCGAACCCCAACGCGCGTCAACTATGCGCCGAACGGGTGGATAATGGACAGACTTGCTTGAAGTACCGCGCCCGCGAAACCTTGCCGTCGGGCGTGTCCTACCAGGTCCTCGACGCGGACGGCGCCGGGTCGCGCAGCGACAACACCGACGTTTATATCGTCCCCAAAGGCCACTACTTCTTCATGGGGGACAACCGGGACAATTCGCTCGACAGCCGGCGCACGCCGGTCCAGGGCGGCATCGGCTTTGTGCCGGCGGAGAACCTGGTCGGACGCGCCGAAATGGTGCTGTTTTCGGCGCGCGGCTCGTTTTTCAGCTTCTGGACCTGGCGCAGCGACCGCTTTTTCACGTGGATCGAGTGACGCGCCGCCCGGCGCGCGCATCGCGGTCCGCCGCGCGGCCCTCGTCGGCCCCGCAGGGCCGCGCCGCGACGCCGTCCCGCCGAAAGCACCCGCCGATCGAGCGGTTGACGAAACGTCTCGGCCACGATTTCGCGCGCCCCGATTTGCTCGAAGAGGCGCTCACCCACGTCTCGGCCGGGGGTCCCGCGCAGTCGGACAATCAGCGCCTCGAGTTTCTGGGCGACCGGGTCTTGGGCCTGGTGATCGCCGAGGAGCTGCTGAAGCGCAAACCGACCGAAAGCGAGGGGATGCTCGCCCCCCGCCTGAACGCCCTCGTGCGCAAAGAGACCTGCGCCGAGGTGGCCGCGGCGCTCGACCTCGGCGCCCACCTCGCGATGGCGCCGGCCGAGTCGCGCAGCGGCGGTCGGAAAAAGGCGGCCATCCTGGCCGACGCGATGGAGGCCGTGATCGCCGCAGTCTATTTCGACGCCGGGCTCGAGGCCGCCCGCGCGCTCATCCTCGCCCATTGGGGTCCGCGGCTGGACGCCCAGGCCGAAACGCCGGTGGACGCCAAGACCCAGCTGCAGGAATGGGCGCAGGCTCGCGCCTTGCCGCTGCCGCGCTATGCGCTTTTGGCGCGCGAGGGGCCGGATCACGCCCCCAGCTTCCGCGTCGAGGCCGCCTTGTCAGACGGTCGACGCGCGCTCGGCGACGGCGGCTCGAAACGCGCCGCCGAGCAAGCCGCCGCCGCGGCGCTGCTCGAGGCGATCGAGGCGGAGGCCGCCGAATGAGCGATCCCCGGAACGACCAAGAGCCGCCGCGCCCGGACGCGCCGCAAGTCGCGGACCGACAGCCCCCGGTCGAGGACCCCGCCGATCCGGCCCCGGGGGAAGCCACCCGCTGCGGCTTCGTCGCCCTGATCGGAGAGCCGAACGCCGGAAAATCGACGCTGCTCAACCGCATGGTCGGGGCGAAAGTCTCGATCGTCACCCATAAGGTGCAAACCACCCGCACCCGGGTGCGCGGCGTGGCGATGTCCGGCCGATCGCAAATCGTCTTTATCGACACGCCCGGCCTGTTCGCGCCGCGGCGGGCGCTTGACCGCGCCATGGTCTCGGCGGCCTGGACCGGCGCGGCCGACGCCGATCTCGTGGTGCTGATGGTCGAAGCCCATCGCGGCGTCACCGAGGGCGTGGCCCGCATCCTCGAAGCGCTGCCCGAGCGCGCGGCGAACCGCCCCGTCGCGCTCGCGGTCAACAAGATCGACCGCGTGCGGCGCGAAAAGCTGTTGGCCCTGGTGGCCGCGCTTTCGGACGGGCGCGATTTCGAGCAGGTGTTTTTGATCTCCGCCGAGAACGGCGACGGCGTCGAGGATTTCAAGCGCTGGCTCGCCGGGCGCGTGCCCGAAGGCCCGTGGCACTTTCCCGAAGACGATGTCTCCGACCTGCCGATCCGGCTGCTGGCCGCCGAGATCACGCGCGAAAAGCTCACGCTGCGTTTGCATCAAGAGCTGCCCTATCAGCTGACCGTCGAGACCGAGGCGTGGAAGGACCAAAAGGACGGCTCCGCGCGGATCGAGCAGGTGATCTTTGTCGCGCGCGACGGGCACAAAGGGATCGTGCTCGGCAAAGGCGGCGAGACCATCCGCGCGATCGGCCAAGCGGCGCGGCAAGACATCGCCACGCTGATCGAACGCCCCGCGCATCTGTTTCTGCGCGTCGCGGTGCGGCCGGATTGGCTGACCGAGCCGGAGCGCTTCCGGGCGATCGGTCTCGAGCCGCCGGGCAAAGGCGCGCCATGACCGCCCGGGTGACCTCGGAAATCTGGGTGTCCGCCATGATCGCCTTTATCCAAGGCGAAGGGGCCTCGGCGCAGATCGCCCGAAAGGGCGCGCCCGAAGCGGGCGCCGTCGCGGTCAAAGTGGTGCGGCCGGGCCCAACCCCGCGCGAGCCGCTCGCCACCGCGCTCACCGGCGCGCGCTTCGGCGACGGCCGCAGCGGCTGGATCTGGCTGGTCGGCCCCGAACCGAAACCCGAGGCCGAGGTCGACGCCCGGCTGGCGCGCCAAACCCGGTTCGACCCCGACCTCTGGATCCTCGAGATCGAGGACGTCCAGGGGCGGCACTTTTTGCAGGATCCGATCGCCGACGACTGATGGCGCGGCCCGTTCAGCCGCCGCAGCCCCCGCATCCGCCAGCGCCGCCGCACCCGCCCGAGTCCGAGGTTTTGAGCGTCTTTCCCGGTTGCAGCGCGTCCGGCAGCCCCTCGACATGGATCTGACGGTCCGCCTCGTTCCACATGACGAGCCCCGCCAGCGTGATCGCGGCCCCGACGGCGCACAGGAGGGCGGCGTAAGGCGTGGCGAGGCCCGTCGCGGCCATGCCGAGCCCGACCCCCGTCAACAGCGGCGTCCAGCTCGGCGGCCGCAGCGCCAGGCCGATCGGGGCCCGCACAAAGATCGCGTCCGGGCCGAAGCGCTCGGCGAGCGTCGGCCACAGATCGGGCGGCGGGCTCTCTCCGAACTCCTCGCGATAGAGCGACAATGTGCGGCCATACTGCTTGCGATAGCGCGCGCTCTCGGCGGCGCCGCCCGAGGTCGGCCCATGGTGGAGCGGGCGTCCCACGATCTCCGGACAGAACCGCTCCCAGTAATCTCGGCTGTAGCTCAGGTGCAGATGCCACACCTCGTCGATCGCGGCCGACGGCGTCAGATCCGTCGACGAGACGCAGGCGAGATAAACGAAGCGCTTGTACTCGGAGATCGCCCGATCCGCATACGCCACCGGCCACAGCGTCTCACGCGCGAGGCGATGGGCGAAGGTCATGGCCGCCGCGCTGTCGCCGATGGGGGCGTCGGACAATCGGGCCCACAGCCCCGGGTCGGATTTCATCGGGGCGCTCCCCTTGAACGGATGTGTTCGCCGCGCGGCGTGCTAGCTTTCCATACATGGAATGGTCTGACGAAGGCGTTGTCTTGGCGGCGCGGCCGCACGGCGAGACGGGGCGCATCGTCGAGCTGTTCACCGAAAGCCGAGGGCGTTGGGCGGGCTTGGTGCGCGGCGGGGCGGGCCGGCGGCTGTCGTCGGCGCTGCAGCCCGGCGCGCAGCTGTCGGTGATGTGGCGGGGCCGGCTCGAAAGCCATCTCGGCCAATTCGCCGTCGAGCCGGTGCGCACGCGCCTTGGCCTGGTGCATGACGATCCGGACGCGCTGGCGGCGCTGAGCGCGGTCGCGGCGCTGTTGGCCGCCTATACGCCGGAACGCGCGCCGATGCCGGCGCTTTACGGTCCGACCCTGGCGCTGTTGGACGCGCTCGGCGACCCGGCGGTTTGGCCGACGGTCTACGCCCATTGGGAGCTGCTGCTGCTCGAGCAACTGGGCTACGGGCTCGATTTGTCGCGGTGCGCGGCGACGGGCGCGACGCAGGAGCTGGTTTACGTCTCGCCCCGCAGCGGACGCGCGGTCAGTCGCGGCGCCGGCGCCCCTTATCACGACCGCCTGCTGCCGCTGCCGGCCTTCCTTCGGCTCGGCGAAGCCTGCGATCCCCGAAGCTTCGACGCGGCGCTGACGCTGACGGGGCATTTTCTGACCAGCCGGGTCGCGGCCGCCCATGACGCGCCCGACCCGCCGCCGGCGCGCAAACGACTGGCCGATCGGGCGCGGAAGGCGGCGGCGGCCGCCGACCGCTAACAGGGTTCGGCGCGACGGCTGAGACGCGCACGCCCGGCCCGATCCGCCAGACGCCGAGGGACAGGCGCCGAGGGACAGGCGCCGAGGGACAGGCGCCCAGGGCCGGGAGCCGAGGGCCGGGCGCCGAGGGCCGGGCGCCGTCGGGGCGGGGGCGCGCGACCGCGACGACGGCGCCCCGGTCATCGGGTGGTAGACGGCGACCGGCCCGACCGGGCCGCTTGGCGCCCGCGCGCGGCGGTCGACAGACCGGCTCAGCGGCCCTCGACGCGCCAGGCGGCCAGCGCGAACAGGGCCGCGGCGGCGAACATCAACCAGCCGGGCGCGAGCGGGCTGAGCGACGCGCCGCGCACCGCATAGGCGTCGCGGCGCATGAGCCCGATCCAGCCCGAGCCCGCCGCCTCGCGCCGGGCCCCCACCCGGCGCAGCGCCGGGGTCCCGTCCTCGATCAGCCACACCGTGGCCCCGCCGGTGCGGCGGATCAGCGGGCCGAGCGGCTCGGGCGTCGCGATCGGATCGGCGAACTCTTTCGGCGCCGGCGGCCCGACCACCGCCACAGTCTCGAGCGCCGGACCCTCGACCGCGGATCCGGCCGCGTCCGCGATCCTGTGCAGCCCGAGCGTCCCGGTCGCGACCTCGGCCCGCCAAAGCCCGGGGCCCGCCGGCTGCAGCGGGATCTCGCGCGTCGCGCCGCCGGGATCGGTCGCCGTCACCCGTTTCTCGCCGTCGCTGAGCGACCGCCGCTCGACCGCGTAGCCGCCCTCGATCGGCTCGGCCGTCAGCGCCTCTTCCTCGAGCTCGGGCTCTTTCATCAGCCAATGCGCCAAACGCCGCAACAGCTCGGCCTGCGGCCCGCCGCCGTCATAGCCGCGGGTCCAAAGCCACGCATGGTCCGACGCCAGCAGCGCGACCCGCCCGTCGCCCACCCGATCGAGGATCAGCAGCGGCCGATCGCCCGCCCCCGTCATCACCACGTCGCCGCGGGCGGCCGCCACGTCGATCTGGCGGAACCAACGCCCCCAGGCCGGCGGACCGCCGGGATCGCCGCGCCCGGGCAGCGCCCGCGTCACCGGGTGCCGATCGCCCAAATCGGTCAGCGTCGGCCGGAACGCCGCCTCGATCACGCTGCGCGGCGCGGCCGGCAAGATCTCGGCCAACGGGGTCAGCGCCATGCTTTCGATCCCGGCGAAGGCCGGGCCGCTCGAGACCAGCACGGCCCCGCCTTCCTGAACGAACCGCACGATGTTCGAGATGTACCGCGTCTCGAGAATGCCCCAGCGTCGGTAGCGGTCGAACACGATCAGATCGAATTCGTCGAGCTTCTGCTCGAACAGCTCATAGGTCGGAAACGGGATCAGCGCCAACTCGTCCCGCGCCGCGTTGGCGCGCTTCGAGGGCGGGCGCAGGATGGTGAAATGCACCAGATCGACCGCCGGATCCGACTTCAGCAGATTGCGCCACGTCCGCTCGCCCGCGTGCGGCTCGCCCGAGACCAGCAGCACGCGCAACCGGTCGCGCACGCCGTTGATGGTGAAAGCGGCGGCGTTGTTGCGATCGGTCAGCTCGCCGGCGATCGGGTCCAGACCGAGCTCCACCACGGTGGCGCCGCCATGCTCGAGCGGGATCTCGACGGTGTAGGATCGGCCGACGCGGGCCCGCAGCAACTGGCGGACCTCGCCGTCGATCGACAGCCGCACGCGGCCGCCGACCGCCGGTCCGGGCGCGCGGCCGGTCTCCTCGACGCGGAAGCGCAGGGTGACGGTCTCGTTCACCAGGCCGAAGCCGGGCGCGCTTTCGAGCACCAGTCGTCGGTCGAACTCGTCGGGCCGACCGGTCAGCAGCAGATGGGCGGGCGGCGTCGCCCCGTCGCCGCCGCGGGCGGCCAACGCGGCCGCGACCGCGTCCGAAAACGCCGGAAGCCGCCGCGCGGCGTCGCTGACCGCGCCGTCGGTGATCAGGATCGCGCCGGCGATGCGGTCCGGCGGCGTGTCCGCGAGGCCCTCGGCCAACGCCGAGACCAGACGCGTGCCCTCGACCCCGTCGCCCGAGACGCGGATCGTGCGGCGTTCGATCGGCGCGCGGCCCCCGCGCTCGGCCGACAACGCGTCGATCCGGGCCTCGATCTCGGCCGCCGCCTCCGCGGCGCGGGCGGCCCGGTCCTCGATGCTCTGGCTGGCGCTCTCGTCGATCACCACCGCGACCACGTCCGCCAGGCCTTCGCGCTCTTCGCGCACCACCGCGGGGTCGAGCAGCGCGGCCGCCAGCGCGGCCAGCGAGAGCGCGCGCAGCCACGCCCCCCGATGCCCGCGCCAGAACGCCAGCGCGACGACCGCCAGGGCCAGCAGCAGCAGCGGCGCGAGGGCCGCCCAGGGCAGCAGCGGACGTACCACCAAATCGGTCGCGGCGCTGAACATGTCGGGCTCCCAGAGGTTGGGGGGCGAAAGAGGGGCGCGGGGTCCGCTCCGGCGACCGGCGGTCGCCGATCAGTTTCCGAGACGGTCGAGCAGGGCGGGAATGTGGACCTGATCGGACTTATAATTGCCGGTGTAGGCGTACATCACGACGTTCACGCCGAAGCGCAGCGCCGCTTCGCGCCGCGCCTGGGCGCCGCGGCCGAGCGGCAGCAGCGGCCGTCCCGCGTCGTCGACCGCCCAGGCTCCGGCCCAGTCGCGGCCGCCGATCACCACCGGAGACACGCCGTCATTGGCCGCGCCGCCGCCGCCCGGAGACAGCGCCTCTTCGCCGCCGGAGCCCGCCTCGACCCAGACCTCGCCCCCGTCCCACCGGCCGTCAAAGCCGTCGAGCAGGTAAAAGGTGCGCGCCAAGACATGGCGCAGCGACGCCGGCGCGAGCGGCGGCAGGTCGAGCCCGCCCAACAGCCGGCGCAGATCCGAGGCGTTCGGACCGCTCGCCGCCCCATAGGCGCGATGCGCGTCGCGGGTGTCCACCAGGATCAGCCCGCCGGTGCTGGCGTATTGATTGAGCTTGCGCACCGCGGTTTCGGACAGGTCGGGCTGCGCGTCGGTGATCGGCCAATAGACCAGCGCGTAGACCGCGATCTCGTCGGTCTCGAGGTCGATCGCGGCCGGGTCTCCCGGCTCGATCGAGGTGCGGGCGTTCAGGGTGTCGGACAGCCCCTTCAAGCCCGCGGCGCTGATCCGGTCGACCCGCGGATCGCCGGTTTTGACATAGGCGAGCACGGTCTCGAGCGCCGCGCGCCGCTCGGCCGGATCGATCGGCGCGTCCGGCTGAGCGCCGGTCTCGCGCGCCCCGACGGCCGCCGGCGGCGCGTCG
>CAZBIG010000024.1:0-15509 GCA_964491865.1 uncultured Neomegalonema sp.
CGGCTGGGTGGTCGGCCTCTGGTACATCGTGTACGCGCCTTTGCTGCTCGGGTGCACGACGGTGGTCTTCGAAGGCAAGCCGGTCGGCACGCCCGACGCGGGCGTGTTCTGGCGGGTGATCGCCGAGCACAAGGTCAAATGCCTGTTCACCGCTCCAACCGCGTTGCGCGCCATCAAGCGCGCCGACAGCGCCGGCGACTTCATAAAGAAGTATGATCTGTCGAGCCTGAAAAGCTTGTTCCTGGCTGGCGAGCGCGCCGACCCCGACAGCATTCAGTGGGCGCAGGCGCATCTGAAAGTGCCGGTCATC
Organism: uncultured Neomegalonema sp.; assembly: GCA_964491865.1. Lineage (GTDB taxonomy): Bacteria > Pseudomonadota > Alphaproteobacteria > Rhodobacterales > Rhodobacteraceae > JBCBRF01. The sequence continues at coordinate 311 of CAZBIG010000024.1, forward strand.
GATCATTGGTGGCAGACCGAGACCGGCTGGACGATCTGCGGCAATCCGATCGGGATCGAGACGCTTCCGGTGAAGCTCGGGTCGGCGACCGTGCCGATGCCCGGCTGGGACGTCCAGATCCTCGACGAGGGTGGCCACCCGGCGCCGCCCGGCGTTTTGGGCGCCGTGTGCGCCAAGCTGCCGATGCCGCCGTCGACCCTGCCGACGCTGTGGAACGCCGAAGAGCGCTTCAAGCGCAGCTACCTCGAGCGCTTCCCAGGCTACTATGAGACCGGAGACGCCGGCATTCTGGACGAGGACGGCTATCTGCACATCATGGCGCGCACCGACGACGTCATCAACGTGGCGGGCCACCGCCTGTCGACCGGCGCGATGGAGGAGGTCCTGACCTCGCACCCGGACATCGCGGAATGCGCGGTGATCGGCGTGGCGGACGCCCTGAAGGGCCAGCTGCCTATGGGCTTCATCTGCTTGAACGCGAGCTGCGCGAAAGACCCCGAGACCGTGCGCAAAGAGGCTGTGGACCTCGTCCGCGAACGGATCGGACCCGTCGCGGCTTTCAAGCTGGTCGCGGTGGTAGACCGGCTGCCGAAAACCCGTTCCGGCAAGATCCTGCGCGCGACCATGGTCAAAATCGCCGACGGGGAGAGCTTTAAACCCCCCGCGACGATCGACGATCCGGCGATCCTCGACGAAATCGGGGCGACGCTGAAGCAGATGGGGTACGCGCAAGCCCGCTGAGCCCAGCGCTGACGGTCAGGGCCGACGGCCAGGACCGAAGACGACCAGGACCGAAGACGGCCAGGACCGAAGACGGCCAGGACCGCCGCCGAGCGCGCGGCGGCCTTGCCGCCAAGCGGGCGACGGCGCGCCGCTATGCGGGCGCCGCCCCGACCCCCGGCGCAGTCGCGTCCTCGCGCGGATGCGCCTGGATCATCGTAATCTTCTGCCAGGTCTTGCGCCCGAGATTGGTGGTCAGCGTCTCGATGTCGGAGGCGGCTTCGATGATCTCGGGGTCTTCGACGTTCTCGCTGTAAAGCGCGGCGAGCTTGCCGATCAAAGACAGCATTTCCGAGCAATAGTTCAGATACCGCGCCAGATCGTACAGGCTCATGTCGCGCACCGGAGAGCTGGCCGTGCGCTCGCTCGGGTTCGCGATCGCGACCGGGTCCTTGTCGAGCTGATGCATGTCGATGACGTGCGCGTACCGCCTCAGCTCGAACAAATGGCGCAGCACGGCCCGTCGGCGCAGCCGGGTCTCGAGCAAGGCGAGCGAATAGATCGCCACCGCCGCCAGGAGCATCAGGTTGACGGCCGACTCGAAGGCTTGCGTCGCGGCGGAATAGTCCGCCACCGACGCTTCGGACACCATGCCCGCGACCGTGGGCCAGAGAGACGCGGCTAAGAACCAGACCGCGGCCGCCACGCCGAGAACAACGAGCGCGATCGCCAGGCGCAGCAACACGAAGGGCTTGCAGACCCGCTCGACCCGCCGCGCGGTGCCGCGGGCGGTTTCGATCAAATCGCGGCAAGTCAGCCCCAGGGTGCGCGTCGGGAACCGCTCGCGGATCCGCCGTTCGAGCCGCTCGAGGCTGGCCAGAACAGCGTCGGCCTCGAGCCGATTGCTGGGAAGCGCCCCCGGTTTCGCTTCTGTCGTCTCGGCCATCTCGCGCCCTTTCGCCGACCCCGTCCTCGCTCCGGCATACGCGGCCCTGCGCGTGGACGCCAAGCGACGCGACGGTCGCCAAGGCGCTTGCGCGTCTCGCCGTCCTTCGATGACGTGAAGGCCACAGGCTGCGAGCCTCGATACGAGAGGCTCGAGACCAAAGCCTCGAAGGCGACGACGCAGGGTCCGCGATCAAGACGGACCGGACAAGGGGAGGACATGATGACGACACGATCCAGCAGGCTCGACTGGCGCCCCGGCGGCGAGGCGGCCTGCCCGAAATGCGGCGCGGTCTACGACGTGTTTATCGCGAAGCTGCCCGAACGGCGCGACGGCTACGCTAAATGCGAATCGTGCGGCGCGCTGATCGACGAGTGGATCTGTGACTTCGCGCGGCGCTACGACCGCGCGCCGAGCGCCCTGCCGACGCCAGAGCCCGCGCCGGCGGCGCAGCCGTCGGCCGAGGCCTGATCAAGGATCGCGCGCCGTCTCGGTTCGCGCCGAGGCGGCGGGCCGCGTCTCGCCCCGCGTCGCGCCCCGTCCCGACGGGTCGGGGAGCCGAGGGATCCCTCCGGCGCGGCGGGCGGTTCTGCCCGGCCGGAGCCGGGCGAAATCCTCGCGTGACGGCGGGGCTCGCGAAAATTTTTTCTAGTTCTGTCTTCTGGCTCACTGTTTGCGAAAGAATCTTTCCTATTTTGGGAAGGCGGCGGACGACGGGCGCTCTCTCGGCGCACGGACGGACCCGCCTGACACGAGCAGAACGCGATCCTGAAGGGCAGTGGAGACAGGCAGATGGCGCGCGCTTATCCGATCCGTAACGAGTCCCCCGCGGCGAGCGCCGACGAACCGCGGGGCTGCTGCGTCGAGGCGCGGCGCGCCCTTCCCGCGCAGGCGTTCTTGGGCGCCGGCGTTCAGACGTGTCCGACCTGCCGCGCGCCCTTGGCCCCGCCCCCGGCGCGCCCGGGCACCGGGCCGGTCGACGCCGCTTGGCCCTGAGCGGACGCCAGGGCCGTCCGCAGCGGCGGTCCGCAGGACGGCCTATGGGCTCACGCGCGATCACGAAGCCGCCGCGCGGCGGCGGGCTCGGTTGTGCGCCGGGGACTTCGGGGTTTTTCTGACGGCGGGCGCGCCCCGCGGCGCGCGTTGTTCCCCCGCGCCCGGAGGTAGCCGACCGTGTCCCCGATTTTCTCTGATTTCACGCTGCAGGGGCTCAGCCTGCTCGCCTCGCTGTTCGTGTTCCTGATGGGCCTGGCGGCGCTCGCCGTCGCGCTGATGTTCGTGCTCGACGTTTCGCAAACTCGGGACGCGGTGCGGCGCAACTATCCGGTGGTCGGGCGCTTCCGGTATCTGTTCAGCGCCCTGGGCGAATTCTTTCGCCAGTATTTCTTCGCGATGGACCGTGAGGAGATGCCCTTCAACCGTTCCGAGCGCGAGTGGGTCTACCGATCCGCCGAGGGCAAGGACAACACGGTCGCGTTCGGGTCCACCCGGACCCTGACGCCGATCGGCACGCCGATCTTCGTCAATTGCCCGTTTCCGACGCTTGACCAAGACGCCGAGGACTCGCCGCCCCTGTTGTTCGGGCCGGACGCGCGCGAGCCCTATCGCGCGGCGTCGATGGTGAACATCTCGGGCATGAGCTACGGAGCGCTGTCGAAGCCGGCGGTGCGCGCATTGTCGAAAGGCGCCAAACTCGCCGGCTGCTGGCTCAACACCGGCGAGGGCGGCGTCTCTCCCTACCACCTGTCGGGCGGCTGCGATCTCGTGTTCCAGATCGGCACCGCGAAATATGGGGTGCGCGACGCCGAAGGTCGGTTGTCGGACGAGAAGCTGCGCGAGGTCGCGGCCGCGCCCGAAATCAAGATGTTCGAGATCAAGCTCAGCCAAGGCGCGAAGCCCGGCAAAGGCGGCATCCTGCCGGCCGAGAAAGTCAACAAGGAGATCGCGCAGATCCGCGGCATTCCCGCGGGCCAGGCGTCGATCTCGCCCAACCGCCATCCTGAGCATGAGAGCATCGGCGACATCCTGGATATGGTCGCCCGCGTGCGCGAGGTCTCGGGCAAGCCGACCGGGCTGAAGACCGTGATCGGCGCCTATGGCTGGCTCGAAGAGATGTGCGCCGAGATCTTGGCCCGCGGCCTGGACAGCGCGCCCGACTTCATCACCGTGGACGGCGGCGACGGCGGCACCGGGGCCGCGCCGATGCCGCTGATGGACAGCGTGGGCCTGCCTCTGCGCGAGGCGCTGCCCAAGCTGGTCGACATTCTCGAGAGCTACGGGCTGAAAGGGCGGGTGCGGGTCGTCGCTTCGGGCAAGCTGATCACGCCGACCGAGGCCGCGTGGGCGTTCTGCGCGGGGGCCGACGTGGTGACCTCGGCCCGGGGCTTCATGTTCGCGCTCGGCTGCATCCAGGCGATGAAGTGCAATAAGAACACCTGCCCGACCGGGATCACCACCCATGATCGACGGCTGCAGCGGGGCCTGAATCCCGAGGAGAAAGCCGTCCGCGTGCTCAACTTCGTCGAGAAGCTCCGCGGCGAGATCAAGTCGATCGCCCACGCATGCGGCGTGCGCCACCCGCGCAAGCTCGGCCGGCGCCATGTGCGGATCGTGCAGCAGAACGGCCTGTCGGTTCCGCTGGACGAGCTGTATCCGCGCCAGCCGCTGCGGCCCGAGGCGCAAGGGGCCGCGGCGGTGGCGGCGGAGTAGGCGCTCAGGCGGGCGCGCGGGCCGATTTCTCTTCGGCGGCCCGCGCCGCCTGTTCGCGGCGCAGCGCCCGCATGCGCATCCGCCGACGCCGGCGACGGCGGGTCCGCATCACGTTCAGAACCTCGACAAAGGCCGAGAACAGCATCGCCGCGTAGATGAAGCCGCGCTCGACGTCGTAGCCTGCGCCGTCCGCCAACAGCGTCACGCCGACCATCACCAAAAACGCGAGCGCCAGCATCTTGGTCGACGGGTTCTTGTCGATAAAGCGGGCGATGGTTTCCGAGGCGAGCATCATGACGAGGATCGCCGTGACGACCGCCGCGACCATGACGGGGAAATTCTCGGCGATACCGACGGCGGTGATGACGCTGTCGAACGAGAACAACAGGTCGAGCGCCATGATCTGAAACACCGCGATCGTGAACCCGATTTCGCCACGGCGACGCGGGCGTCCGCGCGGCCCGGCGACCTCGTCATGGATCTCCGAGGTCGCTTTATAGAGCAAGAACAGGCCGCCGGCGCACAGGATCACGTCGCGCCACGAGAATTGGGCGTCGTAGACCCTGAACACGGGGTCGGTCAGTTGAACCACCCACGCCGCGGCGGCCAGCAGTCCGATCCGCAAGCCCAGGGCGCCGCTCAGCCCCAGAATGCGCGCGCGCCGGCGCTTTTTAGGCGGCAGCCGGTTCGCGATCAGAGAAATGAAGATGATGTTGTCGATGCCGAGAATAATCTCGAGCGTCACAAGGGTGGCGAAACTGGCCCAGATCGCGGGATCATTCAACATCTCAAACATCGGGTCCCCCATTTGCGGTTCGGCGTCGACACGCCCTTCGCCGCCGTCTTCGGCCGACGGTCCGTCCTCAAGCGCGCGCCCAGTTCTCGCGCTCTCTCTCTTCTCCGCCCTCTCGACCGCGTCGCGTCTTCGAGGTCGGCGCGCGCGGGCGGCGCGCGGGCGGCGCGCTGGCGGTCAGCGCGGTCGGCAGGGCGTGAGCGCGTCGGTCACCGTCTCGAAAACGGCCAAGGCCTCGTCGGCGCCGATCAACTCCGCCGCGTCGAACTGGTGCCCGCCGACCGCGAAGGCGCGGTCGCCATGCCAGACCAGCACTGTGACGTCATAGGCGGCGCCCTGAAACGCATAGTCGCCGCGCGCGAAGGCGACGCCGAGATCGACGCCGTCGCCGACGCATCGCTTCGCGCCGCGGGTCAACGCGCCGCCCGAAGCCTCGACGCGGTCTCGGGTCTCGCCCAGCGTCGCGCCGGCGGGGCAGATCAGCGAAAAAGCGCTGAAGAACCCGTCGAAGTCGGGCAGCGACCCGTCATCGTCGAACACTTGGATTTCGGCGAATTTTTCCTCGGCGCCGGCGCGGCGCAGCTCGACGCCCGATCCGAAGGAGAGCGCTTCGACGCCGTCGGGCGCGCGCACGCGCATGCGTTTGACGCAATAGTCTCCGGCGCCGCCCCAGACCCCGATTGACGGGATCGGCGCGGTCGGCGTCTGCTGAGGGGCGGGAATCTCTTGGGCGGCCGACGGCGCGGCGGCGAGGCCGACGGCGACCGCCAGCCCGATCCAGGGCCGCCCGGCGACCTCGGCGGCGCGCGTCGGGCGAAGCCAGGTTTCGTCGCCCATGTCGGTCGCTGCTCCGGCTTCGATCCGCGCCGCGGCGTTCCCCCGACGCGCTGCGAGTCCGCAAAGGATGCGCGACGGCGCGACGCGGCGACACCGATTCGTCGGCGCCGGGCGCGATCCCGCCGGCGACTGGGACCTTCTCGGCACGGTGAGCGGTCGATTCCGCCCCATCGCCCTTCCGCCCGGCGTGCTTTAACCGCTGTTAACAACCTCCCCTTTTGGGTGCGCGCGCGTCGAGGCCCGCGCGGGGCGTCGAGGACGGGGAACAAATGGAGACGCGGCATGGGCGCGATGTTCGAAGGCAAGAGCGTGATCGTCACCGGCGCCGCCCGCGGGGTGGGTCTGGCGGTGGCCGAGCGGCTGATCGACGAAGGCGCGCGGGTCATGCTGACCGATCTTGACGAGGCCAAGCTCAAGGAAGTGCGCGCCAAGCTCGGCGAGGCCAATGCGCGGATCGCGCGCTTCACCTGCGACGTCAGCCAGAAATTCGGGGTCAACAATCTGCTGGCGGCGACCCTGGCCGCTTTCGACCGGATCGACGCGGTGATCACCACGACCCAGGATTTCGAACGGGCCGATCCGATGACGCTGTCGGTCGAGGCGCTTGACCGGGTGATGGCGTCGAACGTGCGGGCGGCGTTTCTGCTCAGCCGCACGGCGGCCGAGCGCATGCTGCAGCGCGCCGAAAAAGCCGGCGAGGAGCAGGCGACGGGGTCGATCGTTCACATCTCGTCGCTGTCGGGCCAATTGCCTGCGCCGGAAATCGCGGCTTATGCGATCTCCTGCGCGGCGCTCGACCAGCTGACGCGGTCGATGGCGGCGGCGCTGGCCCCGCGCGGGATCCGGGTGAACGGGGTCGCGCCGGGCGGCGTGATGACCGAGAATCTGCTGCGCTCGCTCGGCAGCGCGCCGGAGCTGCGGCAGGCGATCTTGACCGGCACGCCGCTGGGGCGGATCGGCGAGGCGCAGGAAGCGGCGGAGGCGGCGCTGTTCTTGGCCTCGGACAAAGCGAGCTTCATCACCGGGCAGATCCTGACGGTGGACGGCGGCCGGTCGGTGCTCGACCCGCTGGCGGTGGCGAATATCTGATTCGCGCCCTTCCACGGGACTTGCCTTCCGGCCCCGACCGGGTCATCTCTCAAATATGAGAAATAATCCGCCCGACATGGATCATGCGCTCGGGGCGCGTCTTGCGGCGTTGCGCGCGGCTCGGGGCTGGCCGCTCGACCGTCTCGCCGCCGAAAGCGGGGTCAGCCGCGCCAGCTTGGCCAGATACGAGAACGCCGAGACCAGCCCGACGGCCGAGGCGCTTGGACGGATCGCGGCGGCGCTCGGGGTCAGCCTGTCGCGCCTGTTCGCCGAGATCGAGCCCGCCTTCGACGCGCATCTTCCGCGCGCCGCGCAGCCCGTTTGGCGCGACGCGGCAACCGGTTTCGCGCGCCGCGCGGTGTCGCCCCCCGCCCACGGGCTTGCGGGCGAACTGCTCGAGGGCGCCCTGCCCGCGGGGGCCGAGATCGCCTATCCGCAGCCGCCCAGTCCCGGCCGCGCGCACCATCTGCTGCTGCTCGAGGGCGCGTTGACGGCGCGTCTCGACGGCGCCGATCGGCGCCTCGAACCGGGCGATTGCCTGCGCTATCGGCTGTCGGGCCCGAGCGCGTTCCGCGCCGACGGGCCCGGGCCGGCGCGCTACCTGCTGTTCATGGCCTGACTTCTCGAGGGGCGCGCGCGATGATGGAGACGGTGACGGTTCGGGCGGCGGCCGATCGGTCGAGTTTAGCGGCGCTGACGCCGACGCTGTCGCGCTTGCTGATCGACTGCGTGGCCGACGGCGCGAGCGTCGGCTTTCTCCATCCGCTCTCGCAAGATCGGGCCGAGGCGTTCTGGCGCGCCGAGACGGGGCCGGCGGTGTTGGCGGGCGGCCGCGTGCTGCTGATCGCCGAGCGCGCCGGGGCGGTGGTCGGCGCCGGGCAGCTCGATTGCGCGAAACCCGACAGCCACCCGCACCGAGCGGAGGTGATGAAGCTGCTGGTCGATCCGCGGGCCCGGCGGCGGGGCGTCGGGCGCGCGCTGATGATCGCGCTCGAGGACGCGGCCCGCGCGCGCGGCCGCTGGCTGCTGACGCTCGACACCGCCTCGCCCGACAAGGCCGAACCCCTCTATCGCGCGCTCGGCTATCAGCGCGCCGGCGCGATCCCCGAATACGCCAAAGACCCGATCGCCAATCGCTTCGACGCCACCGTGTTCTACTGGAAAAAGCTTTGATCGCCCGCCTTACACGGGCAGCTCGGTGGTCGATTTGATTTCTTCCATCGACAGGCTCGACGTCACGCTATAGAGGCCGACCCGGCTGATCAGGCGCTTGTAGAACGCGTCAAAAGCTTTTGCGTCGGCCACCCGGACCTTGAGAATATAGTCGATCTCGCCGGTCAGCCGGTGCGCCTCGAGGATTTCGGGGCTGTCCTGGATCGCGGTCATGAAGGCGCCGAGCCAGGCGGGATCGTGTTGGTTCGTCTTGACCGCCACGAAGAAACAACTTTCCAGCCCGACTTTCTCGGGGTCGAGGATCGCCGCTTCACGCTGGATTACGCCGGCGGCCCGCAGTTTCCGGATCCGGTTCCAGACCGGGGTCTTCGAGGACCCGACCTCGGCCGCCAGCGCGTCGAGCGACGGGGTCGCGTCGCGCTGCAGCGCCCGCAGGATTTTCCGATCCAACGCGTCGATCTCGTCGGCCATTCCAACTCCATCCGTTGTTATGGGAAGCGGTTCCGGACAGAAGTCATTGGTGCGGACGTTGTTCTTATATCGAGGCGCAGATTGCGCGGGTAGGGGAAAATCGTTCTCTTGCCCCCACATCTGTCGCATCGCCGGAACCCGCCGGCGGCGCTGATCGCGGCGAAAGGGATCTGCCAATGAGCGCGCCAACCGCCCCGTCTTCCCGGCCCGTCGACCGCAATCGGGTCGGCCTCGCCCGAGCCGGCCTCGCCGGGGTCGCGCTCGGGCCCCGGGCGTTCGACGCGCTCGACGGCCCGGGCTGGACGGCGGCGCCGGTCGGCTGAGCCGGCCGCGTCGAGGCTGGTTGACCGGGCGCCCCCCGAAACGCGCTCCCGCCCGCCCGCCCCCGCGCGTTTCGGGGGGCGCGGCGCGCCAAGCGAGATGGGAGATCAAGACCATGCGACATTATCCGGTGTATCTCGATCTGCGCGGGCGGCGGGTGGTGGTGTCCGGCGCCGGCGAGACCGCCGCGCCGAAGCTGCGGCTTCTCATGAAGACCGAGGCGACGATCGCCGTGTACGGCCTCGAGCCTTTGCCCGAGCTGCGCAAATGGGCCGCCGAGGGCGCGCTGCGGCTGATCGAGCGCCCGATCGCGGAAGGCGACGCGATCTGCGCCGCGCTGGTCTACGGCGCGAACGGCGATCCTGAAGAGGACGCCCGCGCGGTCGCGATCGGCCGGCGCGCCGGGGCGCTCGTCAACATCGTCGACAATTTGAACGACAGCCAGTTCATCACGCCCGCTCTGGTCGACCGGGATCCGGTGACGGTCGCGATCGGCACCGAAGGGGCCGCGCCGGTGCTGGCGCGGCGGATCAAGGCGACGGTCGAGGAGGCGCTGGCGCCGTCGCTCGGCGTTCTGGCGCGGATCGGACAGGCCTTTCGCCCCGCGGTCGACGCGCTGCCGATGGGGCGCGGGCGGCGGGAGCTGTGGTCGCGCTATTACGACGTGGTCGGGCCGCGGGCTTTGGCCGAGGGCGGCGAGCCGGCGGCCCGCGCCGCGCTCGAAGGCTTGCTGACGGACGCGCTGTCGGCGCGACGGGCCGAGACCGGCCGCGCGGGCGACGAGCCGTCAGACGCCGCGGTCCAAGGCCGGGTGGCTTTCGTCGGCGCCGGTCCGGGCGACCCGGAGCTGCTGACCCTGAAGGCGCGTCGGCTGCTCCACGAGGCGGACGTGGTGATCCACGACCGCCTGGTGCCGGGGCCCGTGCTCGAACTCGCCCGTCGCGAAGCCGAGCTGATCGAGACCGGCAAGACCGGCTTCGGCCCGTCTTGGAAGCAGGCCGACATCGACGCGTTGATCGTCGAGCGAGCCCTCCAGGGCGCCCATGTGGTGCGGCTGAAGTCCGGCGATCCGGGCGTGTTCGGCCGCCTCGACGAAGAGATGGACGCCTGCGACGCGGCCGGCGTGGCGTTTGAGATCGTGCCGGGGATCACCGCGGCCTCGGCCGCGGCTTCGACGATCAAAGCCTCGCTCACGCGGCGCGGCCGGAATTCGAGCGTCCGCATTCTGACCGGGCATGACGTCAACGGCTTCGCCGAGCAGGACTGGCGCGGTCTCGCGGCGCCGGGCGCGGCGGCGGCGGTCTATATGGGCGTGCGCGCCGCGCGGTTTCTGCAAGGCCGGTTGCTGATGCACGGGGCCGCGCCCGACACGCCGATGACGGCGGTCGAGAACGCCTCGCGCCCGGAGCAGAAGATCGTCTCGGCGCCGCTCGGCCGCTTCCCCCAAGCGCTCGCCGAGGCGGGGATCGTCGGACCCGCCATTTTGTTCGTCGGCCTCGCGCCGCGCGCGGCGCTCGACGCGCTCGAGGACGCGCCGTCGGCGCCCCAAGACCCTGCGTCCGCCGCCCAACCCGCCGCCGCGTCGGGCGAAGGAGAGCGTCATGTCCGCACCCTCTGAGGCGCCCGCGAAGCCGGCGCGCCCGCGAATCGTCACCGGCAACGATCTGTTCGACGGCGACGTCGTCTACCTGACCGCGGCCGGCGACTGGTCTCGGGCCCACGCCGACGCGGCCGTGGCCGAAACCGACGCGGACGCCGAGGCGCTGCTCGCCCAAGCGACGGCGCAGCCGGCCAAGGTCGTCGGTCCCTATCTGGCGGAAGCCGAGATCGGCCCGGACGGCCGGCCGGCGCCGCGCCATTACCGCGAGCGCATTCGGACCGCCGGCCCGACCATTCCGGTCGGTCCCGAGGGCGCCCTTCTCGGCAAACAGGCGGAGGCCTGATCATGTACCGCTATGACGAGTTCGACCACGCGTTCGTCCGCGATCGGGTCCGAAGCTTCCGCGATCAGGTCGCCCGCCGGATTTCCGGCGCGCTGACCGAGGACGAATTCAAGCCGCTGCGCCTGCAGAACGGGCTGTATCTGCAGCTGCACGCCTATATGCTCCGCGTCGCGATTCCCTACGGCACGCTCTCGGGCCGGCAAATGCGCCAGCTCGCCATGATCGCCGAGCGCTGGGACCGGGGCTACGGCCATTTCACGACGCGGCAAAACATCCAGTTCAACTGGCCGACGCTCCGCGACACGCCCGACATTCTCGACGCGCTGGCGGATGTCGAGATGCACGCCATTCAAACCAGCGGCAACACGATCCGCAACGTCACGGCCGACCATTTCGCCGGAGCCGCGGCGGACGAGATCGAGGATCCGCGCCCGACGGCGGAGATCATCCGGCAATGGTCGACCGGGCATCCCGAGTTCGCCTTTCTGCCGCGTAAGTTCAAAGTGGCGGTCACGGGCAGCCCGAACGACCGCGCGGTGACCAAGGCGCACGATATCGGTCTGCGCATGGTCCGCGACGCCGCCGGGGCCCCGGGTTACGAGGTGATCGTGGGCGGCGGCATGGGCCGCACGCCGATGGTCGGCAAGGTGATCCGCGACTTCCTGCCAAAAGCCGACTTGTTGCCCTATCTCGAAGCCATCTTGCGCGTGTACAATTTGTACGGGCGTCGGGATAATAAATACAAAGCCCGGATCAAGATTTTGGTTCATGAGGAGGGGCTGGAGACGATCCGGTCGCAGGTCGAGGACGAATTCGCCCGCATGTCCTCCGGCGCCGCGGGGCCGTCGGTGGCGGTGGACCCGGCCGAGGCCGAGCGGATCGAGGCCTATTTCGCCGCGCCGCCCTTCGCCGCGGAACCCGCGGAAAGCCCAGCGCTCGACGCGGCGCTGGCGGCGGACCGCGCCTTCGCCGCGTGGTTCGAGACCAACACGGCCGACCATAAGCAGCCGGGCTACCGCATCGTGACGGTGTCGCTGAAGCCGATCGGCAAGCCGCCGGGCGACGCGACGGCGGACGAGATGCGCGCCCTCGCCGACCTGGCCGAGCGCTTCTCGTTCGACGAGTTGCGGGTCAGCCACGAGCAAAACATCGTCCTGCCGCATGTGCGCCAGGCGGATCTGCCGACGCTGTTCGCCGCGCTCCAGGCGGCGGGGCTGGCGACCGCGAATGTGGGGCTCGTCTCGGACATCATCGCCTGCCCGGGCATGGATTATTGCGCTCTGGCCACGGCGCGGTCGATCCCGATCGCTCAGGACATTGCGGAGCGGTTCGCCGACGCCGACCGAGCGCGCGAGATCGGCGAGCTGAAGATCAAGATCTCCGGCTGCATCAACGCGTGCGGCCATCACCATGTGGGCCATGTCGGCATTCTCGGGCTCGAGAAGGCCGGTAAGGAGAATTATCAGATCACGCTCGGCGGCGACCACACCGAAACCGCCGCCATCGGCAAGATCGCGGGGCGCGGTCTCGACGCCGACGAGGTCGGCCCGGCGATGGAGCGCTTGGTGGCGCGCTATCTCGAGCTGCGCCACGGCCCACAGGAGCGGTTCATCGACGCTTATCGCCGCCTGGGGGCCGAGCCCTTCAAGCAGGCGCTTTATCCGCCGGCGGCCACGGAGGCCAAAGATGCCGCGTGAGGCGTGCGCCGAGGCGCTCGACGGGGCCGTTCAGCCGGCGCGCCTGGCGCCCGAGGCCCGCGCGGCGCTGCTCAATCAGCGCTATGCGGGCGCGTCGGCGCAAGAGGTGCTCGAAGCGGCGGTGCGGCGCGAGTTCCCGAACGGCGAAATCGCGCTGGTGTCGTCGTTCGGGGCCGAGTCGGCCGCGCTTCTGGCGCTGGTCGCCGAGGTGGACCCCGCCACGCCGGTGTTGTTCGTCGAGACGCGGATGCTGTTCGCTGAAACGTTGGACTATCAGCAGCGGATCGCCGACCGCCTCGGCCTGACCGGCGTTCGCGTCGTGCGCCCGGATCCGAGCGATCTGGCCGCCTCGGATCCCGAGGATCGGCTGCATCTGAGCGATCCGGACGGCTGCTGCCGAATCCGCAAAGTCGCGCCGCTCGAGCGGGCGCTGGGGCCGTTCGAGGCGTGGATCACCGGCCGCAAACGGGCGCAAAGCCGGGCGCGAGAGGGTATGGCGCTGTTCGAAACCGACGCCGCCGGGCGGATCAAGCTGAACCCGCTCGCCGACTGGAGCGTCGCCGAGGTTCGCGCGGCGATGCGGGCGCGCGGGCTGCCGCCGCATCCGCTGGTGAACCAGGGGTTCCCGTCGATCGGCTGCCGGCCCTGCACGACGCCGGTGGAGGTGGGCGAGGATCCTCGCGCCGGACGCTGGCGCGGGACCGCGAAATCCGAATGCGGGATCCACGTGGTCGCGGGCCGCGTGGTCCGTTCGCCGCCGCGCCGCGCGGGGCCGCTCGACGGCTGAGCGCGGCCGCGCGCGGCGCTGAGCCGGGCCGACCAACCGAAATCCGAGACGACCGAGGAGCCGACCATGCCTCTGATCCACGACGCCGCGCTCGCCGCCGGCGCGTTCGCCGCCGACGATTTCAATCGACCCGAGCCCGAGGCCAAGCTCGAGGCTGGCGCGCTGGTGGGGCTCGACCGGTTGAGCGAGACGGGCGCGGCGCGCCCGGTCGGCGTGGAGATCGACAACGACGCCGACCTGTCGGCGCTGGTCCAAGCGTTCGACCGCCTGGCTCTGATCGCGGTGCGCTTCCCCAGCTTCGCGGACGGGCGCGGTTTTTCGATCGCCCAGCGCCTGCGAAGCCTCGGTTATGCGGGGCGCCTGCGGGCCGTCGGCCATGTGATCGTCGATCAGTACCCTTTCGCCCGGGCGGTGGGCTTCGACGAGGTCGAGATCTCCGAGGCGGACGCGCGTCGCCAGCCGATCGCCTATTGGCGCGGCGCCGCGGCGTCGCGCCGGTCGTATCAGCGCAAGATCGCGGTTCGCGCCGAGGCTTGACGCGCCGCGCATCCCCCGCCGGGGTCCCTTGCCGGCGGCCCCCTTGCCGGCGGCCCCCTTGCCCGCGCCCCCTTTACCGGCGGCCCCTCGCCCGCGGGCGCGGCGGCCTAGCGCCGCGCGCCCTGGTCGTCCTCGTCCTCCTCCTCCTCGTCCCCGCCGCCGCTCGGCAGGTTGAACAGCGCGTCGGCGTCGGCGGGCGACGGGTCCGCGGTCTCGGCGTCCGCCGAGTCCCCGTCGTCGAGCCCGAAGGTCTCGAGCCCCTCGAACCCTTTGAGCGTGGGCGCCGTCGGCTCGGCCAGCGTCTCGGACACCGGCCGCAGCGTGCCGCCGGTGTCGGCGGCGGCGGCCTCTTTCTCCTTGCGCTCGGCCGCCAGGCGCACCGCGGCGTCGAGATCGAGCTGGCGGCACAGTCCAAGCGCCACCGGATCGACGGGCTGGATGTTCGTCGAATTCCAGTGCGTCTTGTTTCGGATCGCCTCGATCGTCTGCTTGGTGGTGCCGAGCAGTTTCGAGATCTGCGCGTCCGCGAGCTCGGGATGGTTGCGCACCAGCCATGCGATCGCCGCCGGACGGTCGAGCCGCTTCGACAGCGGGGTATAGCGCGGCGGCTTCTTTTTCTGCTCCGGCGCGTCGACGGGTTTGCGGATCTTCAGCTTCCGCTTCGGGTCCGCCTCGGCCTTGGCGATCTCATCGCGGGTCAGCTGATGGTTGGCGACCGGGTCGAAGCCCTTGATGCCGACCGCCACCTCGCCGTCGGCGATCCCAGAGACTTCGAGCGGGTGCATGCCGACGAACTCGGCGATTTGGTCGAAGGTCAGGGTGGTGTTGTCGATCAGCCAGACCGCGGTGGCTTTCGGCATCAGGGGCTGAGACATGCAAACTCCTTGTATAGTCGCGTTCGGTCCCGGCGCGGCGTCCGCGAGGGGGCCGACGCCTCGGACAGGCGCGCGCTCGGCGATCCGCCGGGCCGAAGCGCTTCGATTTGTCGGGGTCGCTTGGTACGTAGAAGAAAAGACGGCGCGGGAAAAGGGGCGGCGACATGGGCGCGGAACGGATCTTGAGAGCGCTGGCGAGACGGGCGGCTGTGCGGGGCCTGCGGGGCCGCGGGGGTGTCGGCGCGCTGGCCGCCGCGGCGCTGGCGGCGGCGGCGCTCTGGTTTGGCGGCGGCGACCCGAC
>CAZBIG010000025.1:0-15504 GCA_964491865.1 uncultured Neomegalonema sp.
GCCGGCGAGACCGTCCGCGCCAAGACCGTCCGGCGCGCGCTCTCGGGCCCCGACGGCGGCGGCTCGGTCCGGCCTGTCGCGGGAGCGAGCGCGGCGCGAGCGGTTTCGGCCAGCGCCTCTCGCCGGCGCGACGCGGCGGGCGCGTCCGGCGCCCCCGCCGGCGCGCTGGTTTCGGTTTCGCGATCCGTCGGCGCGGACAGCTCGAGCTCTTCGAAAAAGGCGAGCGTTTCCGGGCCCGAGCCCGCTGCGCCGCCGGGCCAGGGCGGCCCCACCCGGCGCAGGGTGACCCGGCACGGTCTCGGACCGAACCGGGTCTCGAGCAGCGCCACGATCTGGGTCGCCGACGGCGCCCAAAACGCGGTCTCGCCGTTCGGCGGGGCGAGCAGCCCCGCGGCGGCCGCGTCCGATCCCGCCGGATCGACGAAGCGCGTCTCGAGCCGGGCGGCGTCTGCAGCGAACAGAGCCAGATCGGCGCGGTTGCGGTACTGCGCGACCCCGAGCGGATCGAAAGCGGCGATCGCGACCGGCGCGTGGTCGAGGAGCAGTCGGCCGCGCACCACGTCCGCCGGCGCGTCCAGATGCTCGACCCGGAAACCGAGGCGGCCGTCGGCCAGCGCCTCGCTCGAGACGGCCGCGGGGACGCTCGTCGTCCGACCCGCCGCGCCCAGCTGAAGCACGGTGCGAAAGGCCTGATGCTCGGTCGCGAACGGGGCGACGGCGGCCAGCTCGGCCGCGAGGCCCGCTTCGGAGAAGAACCGCCGAGCGGCGAGCTCGGCCTGGTCCGCCGCCCGCCAAAAGACGAGCGCCGCCGGGTTCGCCGTGACGATGCGCCGGCGATCGGCGTCCCACAACCAGCTTGGGGCGCTGAGATTTCCCGACGAGAGGCTCACGCGCGGCGTCACCCGTTCCCAGTCGGAGGCCGGCCTTCAGGCCCGCCCCCGGAATGTCTCGGCCCGCGCCCGGTCGGCGAGCGACGCCTTGGCCGCGTTCGGGCGCGACGGCCGCGCAATACGGACCGTTGCGACGGGGCGGCGATGCAGGAAGCGCGCCGGGGGCGAGAAACGCAGGCGCAGAAAGACGCCCGCGAGGCCGATCACCGGCCGCGATCGCCTGCGCCGCGGGCGCCCTTGCCGCGAGCGTCCTTGCCGCGGGCGTCCTCGCCGCGGGCGTCCTTTCCGCGGGCGTCCTTTCCGCGGGCGTCCTTTCCGCGGGCGTCTTGGGCGCGGCGCGCGCGATCGGCGGCCGCGGTCAACTCGTCCGCGATGTCCTCCGCCTCGTCCGGCTCGAAATCGAGTTCGAAGACGCCGTCGCGCGTCGTGATAATGAACCGCACCATGCCCGAATCGGTTGGGCCGATTTGCAGCGCGCCGGCCTCGTCGTCTCGCAAGGCGTCCGTCATAGCCCTCCGCCTTCGGTCGGTCCCCCGTCTTGCAATCGACCGCGCCGCCGGTTACGTCAACCGCTGCGCCGCCTTAGCTCAGTCGGTTAGAGCGCTAGATTGTGGATCTAGAGGTCCCCCGTTCGAACCGGGGAGGCGGTACCACACCTTTTCTCGATCATCGATTTCGCACCAAGAGCGCCCCGCGTCGGGCTGCGGTGCCGGCGTAGGACCGTGGGCGCGGTTTCGCCGCCTGCGCGACCCCGCGCGCGCCGGTTCGCCCAAGGGGCGAACGCTTCGCAAGCGATCCGACAGCGCCTCGACAAGTCGCCCGTCGGCGGCGGCTGTGAAATTTCGCGCCGGTCTCGCGAGCCGGGCGCGTCGACGCTAGCGCTAGAGCGCGCCACGGCCGGCGCAGCCTTCATGTTGTGGCGAGCTGCCGCCCGACGACAATCGCGCGCACGCCGTCAGCCCCTCGGGCCGTCGCCGAAAAGACATCATGGTTAAGAAAAACTGTCGAGAAACCCCGCTACCGCTCAAAGGGCCGGGGAGACCAGACGCCGAGGCGTCTTGACGGGGGTCTTCGCCCGCCCGCGCGTCGGTTCGGGGTCGACGCGCGCTCCAGTCGTTCACGACCGACCCAGAGGGCGCCATGGAAAACTTCACGCTTGAGCTGCTGCACATCGCCGATCAGGAGGCGGGGGCCGCCGCGGTGCGCGACGCGCCGAACCTGTCCGCGGTGCTGAACGCGCTGCGCGCCGAAGATCTCGGGGCCGACGGCGTCGCCGACAATACTCTGACGCTGTCCTCGGGCGACGCGTTCATTCCGGGGCTGTTTTTCGAGGCTTCGGGCCCCGTGTTCGGCGCGGGCGGCGTCGCCGATATCCAGATCCAGAACGAACTCGGGGTGCAGGCGATCGCGCTCGGCAATCATGAGTTCGACTTCGGCACGCGGACCTTACAAGAGCTGATCACCGGGCAAGACGTCACCGACGACAGCGATCCCGAGGACGGCTTCGTCGACACCGTGCCGCGGTCGATCGCGCAGATCTTGGGCGCAGACTTCACCGGCGCCGAGTTTCCCTATCTCTCGACCAATCTCGATTTCTCGACCGACGCGAATCTCGCGCCGCTGGCGGTCGCGGGCGGCCAGGGGCCTCAGGCCGCGACGCTGAGCAGCTCGGTGGTGATCGACGTCAACGGCGAGCCGATCGCCGTGGTCGGCGCGACCACCCCGACCCTCGACGTGATCGCCAGCCCGGGCGACGTGACGATCCTTCCGGATCCGTTCGACGGCGCCCCGAGCGACGCCCAACTCGACGCGCTCGCCGCGGAGATCCAGGCCGAGGTCGACGCCCTGCTGGCCGGCGACCCCGACCTCGATAAGGTCGTGCTGCTCGCGCATTTTCAGCAGATCGACATCGAGCTGGCGGTGGCGGAGCGCCTGACGGATGTGGACGTCATCGTCGCCGGCGGGTCGAACACCCGCCTGTTCGACGCCGACGACCGGCCGCGCGACGGCGACAGCGACCAGGGCGTCTATCCGCAATTCGTGACCAACGCCGGCGGCGCGACCACCGCGGTCGTCAACACCGACGGGGGATATAAGTATGTCGGCCGCCTGGTGATCGACTTCGACGACAACGGCGAGATCATTCCGGAAAGCTATGACCCCGCCGTGTCGGGCTCCTACGCCACCGACGCGCAGGGCGTGGCCGATCTCGGGGCGGAAGGGTTGGTCGACCCGGAAGTCCAGCAGATCGCCGACGCGATCGGGGCTCAGATCGTCGCGACCGAGAGCAACGTCTTCGGCAACGCCTCGGTGTTCCTGAACGGCAACCGCACCGGCGCCGGGACCGCCGACGATCCGGACGGCGTGCGCTCGCAAGAAACCAATCTCGGCAACCTGACCGCCGACGCCAACCTGGCCGAGGCGCGCAAAAGCGATCCGTCGGTGCTGGTGTCGATCAAGAACGGCGGCGGCATCCGCGCCTCGATCGGCGAAACCCTGGTGCCTCCGGGCGGGCAAGAGGCGGTCCGCAGCGCGAACGCCGAAGTGGTCGACGCCGAGGGGGCCGTGGTCAAGCCCGCGGGCGGCATCAGCCAGAACGACATCGCCAACGCGCTGTCCTTCAATAACGGCCTCGCCCTGTTGACCCTCACCAAGGAAGAGCTTCTGGCGGTGATCGAACACGGGGTCGGCGACATCGGCGCGGGTCGCTTCATCCAAGTGTCGGGCGTCGCCTTCTCGTTCGATCCGGACCAGCCCGCAGGCGCGCGCGTGGTCGATGCGGCGGTGGTCGACGAGACCGGCTCGGTGGTGGCGGAGATCGCCCGCGGGGGCGAGATCGCCGGCGATCCGACCGAGACCTTCCGGATCGTGACCCTGAACTTTCTGGCCGACGGCGGCGACGGCTATCCTTTCCCGGCGCCGGACGCGCCGGCGGCCGATCGGGTCGATCTGTTCCAGGATCTTGACGGCGACGGCCGGGTCGACGCGGACGGCCCCGTCGGGGGCGACGCGGTGTTCGCGCCCAACGGGTCGGAGCAAGACGCGCTCGCGGAATATCTCGACGATAACTTCGCCGACGCCGCGACCGCCTTCGATCAGGCCGACACCGGGCCCGCGTTCGACGCGCGGGTTCAGAACCTCGCCTTCCGCGACGGCGACGTCCTGCCGTTCGCGCCGCCGATCGATCCGGCGCTCGCGCCGACCGAGCCGACCGGGGCGCTGACCTTCGAGGCGATTTCGGCCTTCGCGGGGACGGGCGCCGAAATCAACGCGCTCGCCGGTCCCGAGCTCTTCGTCACCAACAGCGAGGCCGATCAAGTCGACGTGTTCGACATCGTCGCCAACGACCGCCTCGGCGAGTTCCCGCTGGCCGGCGTGCCGAACTACGCGCCGGGCGGCGTGACGTCGGTCGCCTCCTCGGGCGATGCGATCGCGATCGCCTTCGACGGGCTCGACGGGAATGGCGGCGTGCTGGCGCTCTCGGCCGAGAGCGCCCAGTTGTTCGAGGTGGGCAACCTGCCCGACGCGGTGACCTTCTCGCCGGACGGGACCAAAATCGTGGTGTCGAACGAAGGCGAGTTCGACAGCGACGAGAGCGTGGACCCGATGGGCTCGATCTCGGTGATCGACATTTCGGCCGGCATCGAGAACGGCGTGGTCTCGAGCGTCGATTTCACCCAGTTCGACGGGCAAGAGGACGCGCTGCGGGCGCAAGGCGTGCGGATCTTCCCGGACCGCGCGGCCAGCGTCGATCTCGAACCTGAATTCGCCACCGTGACGCCGGACGGCCGGTTCGCCGTCGTCACGCTGCAAGAGAACAACGCGCTCGCGCTGGTCGATATCTCGGGCGACGCGCCCGTCATCGTCGATCTGCTGCCGCTCGGCGTCGTGGACCATGCGCAGCCGGGCGCGGGGCTCGACCCGAACGATCGCGACGACGCCATCGCGGTGCAGAACGCCGAGGTCGACGGTTTGCGCCTGCCGGACGCGATCGCGAGCTACGAGGTCGGGGGCCGGACCTATGTCGTGGTCGCCAACGAGGGCGACGATCGCGGCGACTTCGACGAGCCCGAGAACGGCCCGCTTGGCGACGCCGCGCGGGTGGGCGACATTCTCGATGGCGAGGTCCCCGGGGTGTCGATCGATCCCTCGGTCGACACGGCCGGGCTCGAGCGGCTGACCGTCTCGATCCTCGACGGCGACACGGACGGCGACGGCGACATCGACCGGCTGACGGCCTATGGCGGCCGGTCGGTCTCGATCTTCGATCTCGACGGCGCGCTGCTTTACGACAGCGGCGACCTGTTCGCGCGCGTCGCGGCCGAGTTCAATCGCGCGGAGTTTCAGGGCAACGAGGGCGAATTCGACACCCGCTCCGACAATAAGGGGGTCGAGCCCGAGGGCTTGGCCATCGGCGAAATCGACGGCCGCGTGTACGCGTTCGTCGCCCTCGAGCGCGACAGCGGAATTGCGACGCTCGACGTGACCGACCCCGAGGACGTGGCGTTCGTCGCTTACTTCAACGAGAGCGACAGCGCGGTCGGCGCCGTCAGCCCCGAGGGCGTCACCTTCGTGCCTGCGGTCGACGCGCCCGATGGCGAGCCGCTGCTGATCGTCTCCTATGAAGAGACCGGCGACACGGTGGTCTACCGCATCGGCTCGACGCTGTCGGCCCCCGGCGAGCGCGTGGTCGCCAGCGGCCTGGTCGAGGGCGGCGCCGGCGACGACACGCTGGTCGGGCGCGGCTCGGACGACACGTTAGTCGGCTCGACCGGCGACGACGCGATCCGCGGCGCGCGCGGCGACGATGCAGGGCTGGGCGGAGCCGGCGACGATCTGGCGGCCGGCGGCGGCGGAGACGACACGTTGATCGGCGGCCAGGGCGACGACACGCTCCGCGGTCAATTCGGGCGCGACGCGCTCGAGGGCGGGGCCGGCGACGATCGGCTGGCCGGCGGGGCCCGCGGCGACACCCTCGACGGCGGCGAGGGGGCCGATTTTCTGGCCGGCGGCCGCGGCTGGGACCGGCTTGAAGGCGGGGCGGGCGACGACACCCTGTTGGGCGGCGGCGGCGAGGACACGCTGGTCGGGGGCGCGGGCGACGACCGCATGACCGGCGGTTTCGGGCGCGACCGGTTCGAGTTCCTCGACGCTGACGGTGGCGACGACGCGATCATCGGTTTTCAGACCGGCTTCGACACGCTGGCCTTCGACGCCGGCCTGGGGCTTTCGGCCGAGAGCCTGGTCGTCGACCAGGTCGGCGGCGACGCCGTGGTGTCGTATGGCGCGGGCGCGCGGGTGACGCTGGTGAACGTCTCGGCGGCCAAGCTCGAGGCCGAGGGCCTGTTCGACTTCGGTTGAGCGCCCCCGGGCTGGGGGGCGCGCGCGGCGGCGCCGCCCCGTCAGGCGATCTCGGCGTCGGCGAGCGGGGTCAAGACCGTCTCGCCGCAGGACAGCGCCCCGTCGTCGATCCGGTCCACGCGCAGCACGGCGAGGCCGAGATCGCCGGCGGCGCCGCCCATGACCCCGGCCGGCCGTCCGCCCGCCGTGATCTCGGCGCCGGTCGGCGGCGCCGGGCCGTCGAGCCGCACCCGCACCAGCCGCTTTTTCAGCGTCGCTTTGTGCTTCATGCGGGCCACGATTTCTTGCCCCACGAAGCAGCCCTTGCGGAAGTCGACGCCGCATGCGCGCTCGAACCCGGCTTCGAGCGGAAAGGTCGCCTCTGGGATCAACTCGGTCCCGGCTTTCGGCACGCCCAGCGCGATGCGGCGGCGGTCGAGGCGCGCCAGCGCTTCGGCGTCCGCGGCCGCGGCGGCGGACGGGACCACCAAACGCAGGCCGAGCGCCGGGTCGCGCGGGTCCGGCGCGGCCGCCAGGGTCTCGGGCGGCGGCGTCGCGTCGTCCCAGGCGCAGGCCGCCGCCAGATCGTCGCGCCGCGTCAGCGCGACCGCCGCGCGCAGCCGATAGAGCGAAAGCCGCTTCAACAGCGCCTCGGCGCGGTCCGCGGCCGTGTCGAGCAAATAGCCGCCCGCGTCCGCGCCGCCCGGATGAATGAAGAAATCGAACAAGAATTTGCCTTGCGGCGTCAGCAGAGCCGCATAGACGGCGCGGCCGGGCGCGACCGCGCCGACGTCGTTGGTCACGAGGCCTTGCAAAAAGGTCTGCGCGTCGGCCCCGGTCACGTCGATCACGGCGCGGTCCGGGTCTCGGGCGATCGGCATGGCGGGCTCCTCTGCGGGCGAATGACGGACGGCGTCGCGCGCCGCCCCGCCGCCCAGACATAGGCCCGGAGCCCGCGTCCGAGGAGCCCCCCGGTCGGGTCTTGGCCGCTTAGAAAGTCGCCCAGACCTCGACCCGGCGGTTGGTCCCGCGGCCGGCGGCGGTTTCGTTGCACGCCACAGGCGCGGCGGTCGACAGGCCGACCGCCTCGATCTGCGATTCGTCGAAGCCCGGCGCGACCTGGGCCAACACGGCTCGGCGCGCGGCCTCGGCCCGGTTCTGCGACAGCGCAAGGTTGCCCTGGTAGCCGCCGCGCGCGTCGGAGAAGCCGATCAAGGTCAGCTTGACCCCTTGGTTCTCGGGCAATTCGAGCCAACGCGCCAACTTGCCGGCGTCGCTGACGGCCTTCGGATCGAGCACGGTGCCGCCGGTTTCGAAACGGAAAGTGGTCGACAGCCGCTCGGCCGAGCGCGTGCGCAGCAAAAACTCGCGGGTCGCCACGATCTCCGCCGAGGACTCGGCGCGTTCGAAGGCCGACAGCACCCGGTCGCTATAGGCGTCTTTGTCCTGCAATTCGATGTCGTTGCCGACGAAGCCGACGGCGTCGATCGCGGGCTGCGCCTTGTCGGACAGCGAGAAGCGCAGCAACAGCGCCGCGGCCGTCGTCTCGGGCGCGCCGCGGGTGTAGAGATAGATCCGGCGGCCGAGCGGATACTCCTCGGCCTTCACCGAGAACCGGGTGGGGCCGACGATAATCCCGCAGGGCCGGGCGATCCGCGCGGTCTTGACGCTCGGAACGGCGGCGGCGAGGGGCACGAAGCCGATCGCCTGCGGGTCTTTGGCCACCGACGCCGCAATGTCGGCGTTCGCCGCGTAGCGTCGCGCCTCGAGGCTGATCTTCTTGTCGAAGGGCTTCAGCGCCAGCGAGTCGAAGGTGTCGAAGGTCCCCGAGTTCTGGTCGCGCGCGTGGGTTCTGATCGGTCCGGCGGGGCCGCCGATCTCGGACCAGTCGGTGATCTCGCCGGCGAAAATCGCGGCGACGTCGGTTTGCGTCAGCGCGTCGATCGGATTGTCCGGGTGCAGGATCACCGCGATGCCGTCGAGCGCCAGCACATGCTCGGAGCCGGGCGCACGGATGTCGACGCCGGTCGCCTCGAGGATCGCGTCGCGTTCGCTGTCCTTGGCGCGGCGCGAGGACATGCCGATCTCGGCGGCCCCGGACATCAGGCCCGGATAGCTGGTCCCCGAGCCTTCCCGGCGCAGGTCGATCGTGAACACGGCCGCCCCGGCCAGCGACGCGGACAAGGTCTCGGTCAGACCGCCGTCGCCGGCGGTGCGGTCGAGGGTCAGGTTGGCGCCGCGGGCGTAGGCCTCGATCAGCGTGGGCATCAGCTCCGCCCCGACGGTGTTCGAGCCGTGAACCCCGAACCGCGGCTCTTGCGCGACGGCCGGCGCCGCGGCCGCGGTCAGCAACGCGGCGACCAGCGCGGCCCCGCCTCGGACGACTATTCTTGAACGCATGACTTCCCCACCACCTGCGAATCGGGTTTTGCCCGGTTTATGCGCGACCGCTCGGCCCAAGCGAACGGCCCCATGGTCGCGCCGCGCGCGCGCCGATCGCGGTGTCGCCGAAAGGCCAACATCCGACCGGCGGGCGCGCGCGGCCGCCGCCGCGCCGGCTCAGCGGCTGATCCAGGTCTCGACGCGCCGGTTCACGCCGCGCCCCTCGGGGCTGTCGTTGCAGGCGACCGGCGCGACGGTGGCGAAGGCGTCGATTCGCACCCGGTCGGGGTCGAAATCCGGACCGACCTGGACCAGCACCGCCCGACGGACCGCTTCGGCGCGCGAGCGCGACAGCGCCAGATTGTTCCGGTAGCCGCCGATCGCGTCGGAAAAGCCGACCAGGGTCGCCGACGCGCTCTGGTTCTGCTCGCTCTCGAGCCAGCGCGCCAAGCGTCCCGCGTCGGCCACCGCTTTGGCGTCGAGCTGATTGCCGCCGGTGCGAAACCGGAAGGTCGTCGACAGCCGGAACTGGTTCCGCATGGTCTGGGTGAAGCGCCGCGTCGCCTCGATCTCGTCGCGCGACTGCGCGCTTTGCAGCGCGAAGATCAGGTGGTCGCTGAAGGCGGGCCGGCTTTGGGTCAGCAACGACTGGTCGATGAAGCCGGCTTGGGCGATCAGGGGCTGCGCTTCGTCGGACAGCGAGAAATCGAGCAGGCCCGCGGCGGTCGCGTTTTCAGGACGGCCCCGGCTGTAGATCAGAATGCGGCGCTGCAGCGGATACTCCTCGGCTTTGATCGCGAAGGGCGACGGCGAGATGACCATGCCGCACTCGAGCGCCAGCGAGACCGGCTCGACCCCCGCCGCCTGGCCGATCGGCGCGAAGCCGACCCCGCTCGGATCGGCGGCCACGGCGCGCACCAGTTCGGGGCCCGAGCCGTGACGGACCGCGAAAGGCCGCAGGCTCAGCCCGAAGCGTCCGAGGGTCAGGCGCTCGAAGGCGAGCTGGTCGCCCGAAATCCGATCGCGGGCGTGCACGCGGATCGGCCCGGGCGCGCCGCCGATCTCGGCCCAGTCGCGAATCCCGCCCGAGAAGAGTTGGGCGATTTGTTCGATCGTGAGCGGCGGCAAGGGGTTGCTCGGGTGAACGATGACCGCAAGCCCGTCGAGCGCGAGCACGTGCTCGGCCCCCTGGGCGGCCAGGTCGGCCCCGGTCAGGCTTTCGATGGTGGCGCGCTCTTCCTCCGAGATCGGCCGGGTCGACATGCCGAGCGCCGCGGACCGCGACGCCAGACCGCTGAACGCCGAGGCCGAGCCGCGCCGACGCAGGTGCAGGATCTCGGGCTCGGCGGCCCCCGGCTCGGTCAGGCGATAGACCCGCGCGCCGCGATAGGGCCCGGGGCGGCGTTCGAGGGTCGCGCCCTGCGTGGCCGCGTAGCCTTCGATCAGCGACGGCATCAGCGACTCGCCGATCGTCGCCGAGCCGTAGATCCCGACCCCGCCATGCTGCGCCGCCGCCGGCCGCGCTTGGCCGATCGCCAGGGTCAAGACGGCGGCGAGCCCCGCCGCAACGCCCGTCCGCGAAACTCTTATCGTCATTGCGCTCCCCAAATGGTCTGATGCGGTCGCCGGCGGCGCGCGCCGCGCGGTCGCCGCCCCCGAGCGGTCGGCGAGTCGAAGTCGAACCGAAGCGGCCTCATATCGGAAGAGCTTATTAGGATGAATGACGTGACGCACAGGGCCGAGACCGCTTTCGATCTGCTGTTGAGCGGCGGAACCGTGGTCGGCCCGTTCGGCGTGCGGACGGCGGATGTGGGCGTGCGCGACGGGCGCATCGCGGAAATCGGCGCGTTGGCGCGACGGCCGGCGGCCGAAACGCTCGATTGCCGCGGGCTGCACGTGCTGCCGGGCGTGATCGACAGCCAGGTGCATTTCCGCGAGCCCGGCGCCGAGCACAAAGAGACGTTGGCGAGCGGCGGCCGCGCCGCGGCGCTCGGGGGCGTCACCTGCGTGTTCGAGATGCCCAACACCCGGCCCTCGACCACCACGCTCGAGGCGCTGGCCGACAAGGTGGCCCGCGGCCGCGCGGGGATGCCGGTCGATTTCGCCTTTTACTTCGGCGCGACCCCCGACAACGCCGAGCTGCTGCCGCGCGCCGAAGCCGCGGAGGGCTGCGCCGGGGTCAAACTGTTCATGGGGTCCTCGACCGGCGATCTGCTGGTCGAAGAGACCGAGGCCGTGCGCCGCGTCATGCGGTCGGGCCGTCGGCGGGTCGCCGTGCACTCCGAAGACGAGGCGCGGCTGCGGGCGCGCGCCGATCTCAGGCGGCCGGGCGATCCGAGCTCGCATCCGATCTGGCGCGACGCCGAGGCGGCGCGGATGAACACCGAACGCCTGATCGGCCTGGCGCGCGAAGCCGGGCGGCGGACGCATGTGCTGCACATCGCGACGGCCGAAGAGCTGCCGCTGCTGGCGGCGCACAAGGACCTGATCACCGCCGAGGCGACCCCCCATCACCTGACCTTCGACGGCGACGAGGCCTACGCCCGGCTGGGAACCTATGTGCAGATGAACCCGCCGATCCGCGGGGCCGACGCCCGCGACGCGATCTTCGAAGCGCTCCGCCAAGGGGTGATCGACGTGCTGGGCTCGGACCACGCGCCGCACACTCGGCAGGAGAAGGACCAGCCCTATCCCGACAGCCCCTCCGGCATGCCCGGCGTGCAGACCCTGGTTCCCGTGATGCTGACCCATGTCGCGGCCGGGCGGTTGTCGCTCGAGCGCTTCGTCGACCTGACCGCGCACGGTCCGCAGCGGATCTTCGGTCTGGCGGGCAAAGGCCGGCTGGCGGTCGGCTACGACGCGGATTTCACGGTGGTCGACCTGCAGGCGCGCCGCGTGATCGACGACGCCTGGATCGCCTCGCTCTGCGGCTGGACGCCCTATCGCGGCTTCGAGGCGATCGGCTGGCCGGTCGGGACCCTCGTGCGGGGGCGCAAAGTCGTGTGGGACGGGGCGCTGCTCGAGACGACCGGGGGCGCGCCGGCGCGCTTCGTCGAAGGGTGGCTCGGCGACCAGACGGTCGGGGCGCCTGGCCGGCCGGAGGCGGTCTAAGTTGGGGGCTCCGCTCTCGATCGTGATCCCGACGCTCAACGCCGCCGACCGTCTCGGGCCGCTGTTGGCGCGACTGACGGACGGGGTCGTCGAGGGGCTGGTGCGCGAAGTCGTCCTGACCGACGGGGGCTCGGAGGACGCCGTGGCCGACCTCGCCGAGGCCGTGGGCGCGCGCCTGGTGACGGGGCCGAAGGGCCGCGGCGGGCAATTGGCGCGGGGCGCGCGCGCGGCGACGGGCGCGTGGCTGTTGTTTCTGCACGCCGACACGCTGCCGCCGCCCGACTGGGTCGCCCAAGCGCGCCGCCATATCGAAACCGCGCCTGACCGGGCGGGGGTGTTCCGGCTCTCGTACGACGACCCGAGCGCGGCGGCGCGCTTCGTCGCGGGCTGGGCGAACCTGCGCACGCGGCTGTTCGCGCTGCCCTTCGGCGACCAAGGTTTGCTGATCTCGCGCGCCGTCTACGACGCGGTCGGCGGCTATCCGGAGATCCCGTTGATGGAGGATGTCGCGATCGTCGAGGCGCTTGGGCGGCGGCGGCTGCGGCTGCTGCCCGGGGCGGTGGCGACCTCGGCCGAGCGGTATCGACGCGACGGCTGGTTCCGCCGGGGGCTGCGCAACTGGCGTTGCCTGGCGGCGTATAAGGCGGGCGTGTCGCCGGAGAAGATCCAGGAGCGCTATGAATGAGAGGCGGCGGCTTTCGTCGGCGGCTCGTGGTGTTCGTGAAAGAGCCGCGGCCGGGGCGCGTGAAGACGCGGCTGGCCCGCGGCGTCGGGTCGGTGTCGGCGGCCTGGTGGTTCCGCCATCAGAGCGCCGCGCTGCTGCGCGCGGCGTCGGCGGATCCGCGCTGGGAGACCTGGGTGGCGGTGGCGCCCGACCGCGAAGGGCGCGAGAGCCGGGTGTGGCGCGCCGATCTGCCCCGCTGGCCTCAGGGCGAGGGCGATCTGGGGCGGCGAATGGGGCGGGTCTTCCGCGGCTTTCCGCCCGGGCCGGTGGTGATCGTCGGCGCGGACGCGCCCGGCGTGGATCGTCCTCGGATCTGGCGGGCGTTCCAGGCGCTGGGCTCCGCCGACGCGGTGCTCGGCCCGGCGACCGACGGCGGCTATTGGCTGATCGGCCTGAAGCGGACGCCGCGGCGCGCGCCCGCCCGGCTGTTCGACGGCGTCCGCTGGTCGACCGCCGACGCGCGCCGCGACACCGAGCGGTCGCTGCGCGGTCTCCGGATCGCCCATGCGGCGACGCTCAGCGACGTGGACGAGGCGGCGGACTTGCCGGGGCCGATCCCGTGAGCGGGGCGGTCAGGCGTAGGCGATCCACAGCAGCAGCCCGCCCAGCAGCACGCGATAGACCACAAAGGGCGTGAAGCTGACGGTGCGGAGCATCCGCATCATCACGGCGAGCGCCGCGTAGGCCGAGGCGAAGGCGAAGACCGCGGCGACGCCGGCGTCGACGGTCAGATCCACGTCGCCGGCCTGATAGAGGTCGTAGCCGCCCTTGGCGCTGGCGGCCAGGATCGCCGGGACCGCCATCAGCAGCGCCACCCGCGCCGCCTCGACCCGCTCGAAGCCGAGGAACCGCGCCGCCGTCATGCACACGCCCGAGCGCGAGGTTCCGGGGATCAGCGCCAGCGCCTGAGCCAGGCCGAGCAGCGCCGCGCCGCCGAAGCTCCAGTCGCGCAGGGTCAACATCGACGGCGAATACCGGTCCGCGACGTACAGCGCGACGCCGTAGAGCAGCGTGGTCCAGCCGATCACCTCGATGGTGCGGACCGCGTCGAACGCCCCGATCGCCGACAGGCCGAGGCCGGCGGCGATCACTGGAATCGTCGCGATGACGAGCAGCAGCGCCAACTTGCTCTCCCAACTGAGCGGCCGCCAGGCGGCGAGGTCTCCGACCAGTCGGAAGGGGCCGAGGACCGCCAGCCGCACGTCGCGCCAAAAGTACAAGAGCACCGCGCCGAGACTGCCCAGATGCAGCGCAACGTCGATCAGCACCCCCTGATCCGCCGCGCCGAACAGTTTCGGCGCCAGAACGAGATGCCCCGACGAGGAGATCGGCAGGAACTCGGTGACGCCCTGAACCACGGCCAGCAGGATCAGCTGCAGCAGCTCCACGCCGCCGTCTTCCGCGCCGTCTTCGCTCATCCCGCTCTCCCGCCCGATGCGCCGTGTTCGGGCGCGAGCGATCGCCGATCTCCGCCCCGGCCGCAAGCGCGCCGGGCGCCGCGGGAGATCGAAAGGGCGCGGACCGCCGGGCCGCCAGAAAGGTCAGCGTCACATACCAAACAGTCCGACGCGTCGGCGGGGCGCGCGGGCGCGCTGCGCGCCCGGGGACAATAGGTCAGTATTGCTGATTTACTGAGACGCCCCATGTCGCGTACACACCCGCCGATCGGGGGCCAGCGCGCCCATCAGGCGCGCCCCGAAATTCTCGCTCGAAACTCTCGCTCGAAACTCTCGCTCCAGGATCGATCCGCGCATGGCCGACACGATGCTGAAATTCACCACGGTCTCTCGCGAGATGCCGGAAAAGCGCGCGGCCGACGAACGCCGCCAGGATTTTCACGAGATCTACGCCGAGTTCATTGCGGAGAAAGCGCAGACCCAGTCGGCGCGCTGCTCGCAATGCGGCGTGCCGTACTGCCAGTCGGGCTGTCCGCTCCACAACAACATCCCGGACTGGCTGAAGCTGACGGCGGAGGGGCGCCTGCGCGAGGCCTATGAGGTCAGTCACGCCACGAACACCTTTCCCGAAATCTGCGGCCGGATCTGCCCGCAAGATCGGTTGTGCGAAGGCGCCTGCGTGATCGAGCAGGCCGGCCATGGCACCGTGACGATCGGGGCCGTCGAGAAGTACATCACCGACACGGCCTGGGAGGAAGGCTGGATCCAACCGGTGAAGCCTCGGGTCGAGCGCCCCGAAAGCGTCGGGATCATCGGCGCGGGCCCCGGGGGGATGGCGGCGGCCGACATGCTGCGGCGCAAGGGCTTTCAGGTCACGATCTACGACCGCTACGACCGCGCCGGCGGTCTGCTCACCTACGGCATTCCCGGCTTCAAGCTCGAGAAGGACGTCGTGACGCGCCGGGTCGAGCAGCTCGAGCAGTCCGGCGTGACGTTCAAGCTCAACGCCGCCGTCGGCGAAGACGTCAGCTTCGCCCATCTGCGCGAGAGCCATGACGCGATCCTGATCGCGATCGGCGTCTACAAAACGCGCGAGCTCGGCGGTCCGGGCGTCGGGTTGAACGGGGTGGTGCAGGCGCTCGATTATCTGACCGCGTCGAACCGGGTCGGCTTCGGCGACCGCGTGCCGCTTTTTGAGGACGGAACGCTGAACGCCGAGGACCGCAACGTCGTCGTCGTGGGCGGCGGCGACACCGCGATGGACTGCGTGCGCACCGCCATCCGCCAAGGGGCCAAATCCGTGACCTGCCTGTACCGCCGCGACCGGGCCAACATGCCGGGCTCGCAGCGCGAAGTGCAAAACGCCGAGGAAGAGGGCGTGGTCTTCGAATGGCTCTCGGCGCCCAAAGGGTTTTTCGGCGAGAACCGGGTCTCGAAGGCGCGCGTCGCGCGGATGCGGCTCGGGGCGCCGGACGCGACGGGCCGTCAGGCGCCCGAAGAGATCCCCGGGGCCGAATTCGACCTCGACGCCGAACTCGTGATCCAGGCGCTCGGCTTCGAGCCCGAGGACGCGCCGCGGCTGTTCGGCGTGTCGGGTCTGGAGGTGACGCGCTGGGGCGCCATCAAGGCCGTCTATTTCACGTAAGAGACCTCGATCCCC
>CAZBIG010000026.1:0-1061 GCA_964491865.1 uncultured Neomegalonema sp.
GGGGCATGTCGGGTTCGAGCCCGCGGCCCTGCAAATACTTCATGAACCGGGCCTGATAGATGGCCATCAGCGGGCCGAGGCCCATCGAGACGGTCGGGAACTGCCAAAACTCGGGCATCAGCCACGGGTGCGGGTACGAGGACAGGCCTTGCCCGTCGACCTCCTGGCGAAAGCCGTCCATCTGCGCCTTGCTGAGGCGGCCTTCGATGAAGGCGCGGGCGTAGATGCCGGGCGAGGAGTGGCCCTGAATGTAGACGAGGTCGCCGCCGCACTCGTGTTCCGGGCCGCGCCAGAAATGCATGAAGCCGGTGTCGTAGAGGGTCGCCGCCGACTGGAAGCTCGCGATATGTCCGCCGAGCTCGGAGCTTTCCTTGTTGGCCCGCAGCACCAGCATCGCGGCGTTCCAGCGGATCGCCGACCGCAGCCGCTGTTCGATCGCGCGGTCGCCCGGATGCTCGGGCTGCGCTTCGGGCGAGATCGTGTTGATGTACGCGGTGTTGGCCGCGAAGGGCAGCTTGGCCCCATGCCGTTTGGCGGTCTCGACGGCCGCGGACAACAGCATGTCGGCGCGGGCCGGCCCGTCATAGGCGACGACCGACTGGACCGCCTCGATCCAATCCTGAAGCTCCGCCGGGTCCGAGGACGCAGGGTGCGCGTTCGGGTCTACGCCGTCGTAATCTTTCATGCCGAGCACGCTCCCTAGCGCTTGTCGTTTCCACGCGGTCGGCGGGCCTCGCGCGACCGATCCGTGGCGCTTGGGTCTCAGCCTAGCGGTCTCGAGAGCGAATGGCAGATCAAATCGAGGGAGCGCGACGCCGTGACCTGCGCCGCGCCTGGGGCGCAGGTCGCGTCCGGCTTCGAGCGGGCCGCGTCGCCTGCAACTTGCGCCGATGCGCGGCGGCCGGCGGTCTCGGCGGCCGGTCCGCCCAACGATTTCGGCCCCAAAAATCGCGGGGACGCGCCGCGTTTCGCCGCGGTTGCGGCGTCATGACGCAAATTTGAGATAACGCGGCGGAGACGGCGCCTCCGCCGCCCCCGCCGGTTTCCTGGCCGGTTTCCTG
>CAZBIG010000026.1:1161-11494 GCA_964491865.1 uncultured Neomegalonema sp.
GCCGGTTTCCTGGCCGGTTTCCTGCCCGATTGCCTGGGCCGGTTTTCTGGATCGCCGCGCGATCAGCCGTCGGCGGTTTTGCGCGCGACGAACACGGTGCTCACCATGCTGGTCGGATGCGGCGCGAGCGGGTCCTCGCGCGCGGCCAGCACGGCGCAGCCGCTTTCGGCCAGAAGCTCGAACGCCCGCTCCTGAGGCAGCGCGTGCAAGGCGCCCTCGGCCTCCAGCGCCGTCTTTTGATATTCGGCGGCTCGGAAGGCGTAGCCGGCGATGAGCGTGGGCAGTTGGAACAGCGCGAGGCCGCCCGGCGCGAGGCGGGCGAGCGCGGTCCGAAGCGCCGTCTCGATCGCCGGCGGCGCCAGCAGGTGCAGCGCGTGCAGCGACAGCATCAGGTCGTAGCGCCCGGCCTCGGACGCCGCCTCGGGCCCGTCCGCGTCGGCCAGGAAATCCCGGTAGGACGCGGCGGTCAGCTTCTCCGCCAGGGCGGTCGGCGCGGCCGCGGAGATCAGGTTGGCCAAAGCCGGGCTTTCGGCCACCGCATGCACCGTCCCGTAGCGCTTCGCCAGGGCCACGGACGCGCCGCCGGCCCCCGCGCCGAGCTCCAGCACGCGCGTCTTGGCCCCGGTCCCGCGATAGAACTGCGCCGCGAAGTGCTGCAGCGTCGCCGCCGCCGCGTCGGACGCCTGCGCATAGCCTTCCTCCGAGGCCCCTGCCGCCGGCGGCATCTGCGACAGCCGCGGATCGTCCGACCAGTCGGAAGCCTGGGCGGTCATCGCCTCGAGCGCGTCGAGGCTGAGACCGGTCAGCGCGGCCGCCTTCGCCGCGTCGTCGATGCGCTCGACCACATTGCGCGGGGTGTCGAGCGGAGCGGTGAGCGTCATTTGATCGGGCCGGCGTCGAAACTCGTCGGCCACCATGAATTCGCGCCGCAGCGACGGGATGTCTTTGATCGACAGCTTCTGCGCGATCACCTGCTCGTTCTCGGGCTCGCGTTCGAGGAACAGCCGATAGCTCCAGCGCACCGCCTCGCGCATCTCGAATTTGGCGTCCATGTTCGTCCCCGCTCCAGTGGGTTCAGTCGGGCGAAACCGAGGCTCTCTCAGGCGGTCCGCGGGCGGCCCGCCGGCCGGTTTGCGCGCGATGTTATGCAGAGCCCGCGCCATCCGAGCGCGCCGCCGCCCCCTTTTCGCCCCATTGCGGGCGCCGTTGCCGCGAGGGCGCAGCCCCGCGCCGGCGCGCCGTTCGATGCGCCGGCGCTTGACGCCCGGCGCAACCTCTTGACAGTCAGGAGCGTCTCGCGCCTCGCGCAGCCTCCAAGGTCGAGGGTATGGATTACTTTCTTCAACAGTTGATCAACGGGATCACGCTCGGATCGATCTACGGGTTGATCGCGATCGGCTACACGATGGTCTATGGCATCATCGGCATGATTAACTTCGCGCATGGCGACATCTTCATGGTCGGCGCGTTTATCGCGCTGGCTTTCATCTTGATCCTGGGGCTGACCGCCGCCTCGGCGATCGGGGTGATCCTGCTGGCGCTGGCGCTGGTGATCCTGCTGTCGATGGCGTTGACGGCGGTCTGGGGCTGGGCGGTCGAGCGGCTCGCCTATCGACCCTTGCGCGGGTCGTTCCGGCTCGCCCCGCTGATCACCGCGATCGGCATGTCGCTGGCGCTGCAGAACTTCGTCCAGATCAGCCAGGGCGCGCGGAACAAGCCGCTCGAACCGCTGATCTCGGGCGGCTTCAGTTTTTCGGTCGGCGACCGCGCCGACGATTTCGTCGTGAACCTCAGTTACATGCAGATCGGCATCATCGTCACGACGACGCTGCTGATGATCGGCTTTTCGCTTCTGATCTCGCGGACGGCGCTCGGCCGCGCCCAGCGCGCCTGCGAGCAGGATCGAAAGATGGCGGCGCTGCTCGGCGTCGACGTCGACAAGACGATTTCGATCACTTTCGTCATGGGCGCGGCGCTGGCCGCGGTCGCGGGGCTGTTCTTCTTGCTTTATTATGGCGTTATTGACTTTTTCATCGGCTTCGTCGCCGGGGTCAAAGCCTTTACGGCGGCGGTGCTGGGCGGTATCGGATCGCTGCCGGGCGCAATGCTGGGCGGGTTGTTGATCGGATTGATCGAGACCTTTTGGTCCGGCTATTTCTCGGTCGAGTACAAAGACGTCGCGGCGTTTTCGATCTTGGCGATCGTCTTGATCTTCCTGCCGTCGGGTCTGCTCGGCAAACCCGAAATCGAAAAGGTCTGACGCATGGCCGAGGCGCAAACGGTCGCGGCCGCGGCTCCGAAGACCGACTATGGGCTGGTGGTGCGCGAAGCGGCGATCGCCGCCATCATCGCCGGCGCGCTGGCCTCGGTGATGCTCGGCGTCCGCACCGACATCGCGCCGGGCGGCCTGGCGCTCAGCTACCGACCCGAGCTGGTGTTCGGCGCGGCGCTGGTGGTGTTCGCCGGCAAGCTCGCGCTCTCGCTGTTCGCGGGCTCGGCGGTCGCGCTCGTCAGCGACGGCCTGCACGCCGCGACGCCGAAGGGCGCGGCGGCCGAGGCCGTCGGCCGATACGCCGGCCCGTTTCTGTTGGGGCTCGCCGTTGTCGGCCCCTTTGTCCTGATCGCGCTCTACGGCGCGAGCGGCTCGCGCCAATATATCGACCTCGCGATCCTGGTGCTGACCTACATCATGCTCGGCTGGGGTTTGAACATCGTGGTCGGCCTCGCCGGCCTGCTCGATCTCGGCTACGTCGCCTTCTACGCGGTCGGAGCCTATTCCTATGCGCTGTTGGCGCTCAATTTCGGCCTGTCCTTCTGGATCTGCCTGCCGCTCGCCGGCTTGTTCGCGGCGATTTGGGGGGTCATCCTCGGCTTCCCGGTGCTGCGTCTGCGGGGCGACTATTTGGCGATCGTGACGCTCGCCTTCGGCGAGATCATCCGCGTGGTCCTGTTGAATTGGTACGAATTCACCGGCGGGCCCGACGGGTTGTCGCGCATTCCGCGCCCCGACTTTTTCGGCATCCCCTTCAGCCGCGGCGACGACGGGTTCGCGGCGACCTTCGGGCTCGATTATTCGCCGATCCAGCGGATCGTCTTTCTCTATTTTCTGATCCTGGCGCTGGCGATGCTCACTTATGTGATCTCGATGAAGCTGCGCCGGCTGCCGATCGGGCGCGCGTGGGAGGCGTTGCGCGAAGACGAGATCGCCTGCCGCGCGCTCGGCATCAACACCACCACGACAAAGCTGACCGCCTTCGCGCTCGGCGCGATGTTCGGCGGTTTCGCCGGGGCGTTCTTCGCCACCCGCCAGGGCTTCATCAGCCCCGAGAGCTTCACGTTCATCGAAAGCGCGGTGATCCTGGCGATCGTCGTGCTCGGCGGTCTCGGGTCTCAAGTCGGGGTCGTGATCGCCGCCGTGCTGTTCATCGGCGGCTTCGAATTCTTCCGCGAGTTCGAAGAGTATCGCATGCTGGTGTTCGGGCTCTCGATGGTGTTCATCATGGTTTGGAAGCCGCGAGGTCTGATTTCGCGTCGTGAACCCTCGGTTTTCCTGAATAAGAAAAAATCGATTTCGAGCGATCTGGTGGGCGAGGGCGCGGGATGAGCGGCGCGTCGCAAATTCCGGCGGCGCCGATCCTTCAGGTCGAGCGGCTGACCATGCGCTTCGGCGGGCTGGTGGCGGTGGACGACGTCTCGTTCGACGTGCGCCGCGACGAGATCACCGCGGTGATCGGCCCGAACGGGGCCGGCAAAACGACAATGTTCAATTGCCTGACCGGCTTTTACAAACCGGTGGCCGGGCGTCTGACGCTGACGAAGCGAAGCGGCGAGAGCCATCTGCTCGAACGGCTGCCCGACTATCTGATCGCGCGGCGCGCCGGGGTCGCCCGGACCTTCCAAAACATCCGCCTGTTCGGCGGCATGACCGTGCTCGAGAACCTGATGGTCGCGCAGCACGCGCCCCTGATGGCGGCCTCGACCTTCACGGTCGGCGGCTTGATCGGCCTGCCGGGCTTTCGCGTCGCCGAGCGCGAGGCGATCGACCGGGCGCGCTACTGGCTCGACAAGACCGCCCTGATCGACCGCGCCGACGATCCGGCCGCCGATCTGTCCTATGGCGAGCAGCGGCGGCTCGAAATCGCGCGCGCCATGTGCACCGGGCCCGAGCTTCTGTGCCTCGACGAGCCGGCGGCCGGCATGAACGCGCGCGAGGGCGCGGAGCTGAACGCCCTGCTGCGCTTCATCCGGGCCGAGCATGCGACGAGCATCCTGCTCATCGAACACGATATGGGCGTCGTGATGGAGATCTCCGACCACATCGTGGTGCTCGACTACGGCCGACTGATCTCGGACGGCGATGTCGACCATGTGCGCAACGACCCGCACGTCATCGCCGCCTATCTGGGCGTCGAGGAGGACGAGATCGAAGAAGCCGAAGCGATCGCCGAAAGCGGGGGCGGCGCATGAGCGACGCGATGCTGACGGTCGATGGGGTCGAAACCTTCTACGGCAAGATCCAAGCGCTGCGCGGCGTCGACCTCGAGGTGCGCCGCGGCGAGATCGTCTCGCTGATCGGCGCGAACGGGGCCGGCAAGTCCACGCTCATGATGACCATTTGCGGGGCGCCCCGGGCGCGCGCCGGCCGGATCCTGTTCGACGGGCGCGAGATCACGGCCTTGCCGACCCACCAGATCATGCGGCTCGGGGTGGCCCAAAGCCCGGAAGGGCGGCGGATCTTCCCGCGCATGACCGTGCTCGAGAACCTGCAAATGGGCGCGGCGGTGGCCGAGGGAGACCATGCCGACGCCGACCTCGAGCGGGTGTTCGCGCTGTTCCCGCGCCTGAAAGAACGGCGGAACCAGCGCGGCGGCACGCTTTCGGGCGGCGAGCAACAGATGTTGGCTATCAGCCGCGCGCTGATGAGCCGGCCGCGGCTGCTGCTGCTCGACGAACCCTCGCTCGGTCTGGCGCCCCTGATCGTGCGGCAGATTTTTAAGGTCATCAAAGAACTGAACGAGACCGAGGGCCTGACCGTGTTCCTGGTCGAACAGAACGCCTTTCATGCGCTGCGTCTCGCGCATCGCGGCTATGTGATGGTCAACGGCCGGATCACCATGAGCGGCCCCGGCCGCGAGCTGCTGGCGCGAGAGGATGTGCGCGCCGCCTATCTCGAAGGGGGGGCGCACTGATGGGCGTGTTGTGGCAGCAGGAGACCGCGACGCCGTTTTTGCTGATCACGCTGTTTCTGGGGGGCGGGGCCGCCTGGATGACCGGACGCGCCGTCGCGGGCGGCTGGACCCATCCGGCCGTGCTGGTCGCCTATATCGCTCTGTTGGCCTGCGCCGCGCGGTTCCTGCACTTCGCGCTCGGCGGGGGCGCTTTGCTGACGGGCTGGTTCTGGCTGATTGATTTCTCGATCCTGCTGGCGATCGGCGCGCTGTCGTTTCGGATGCGCCGCGCTCAGCAAATGACCACGCAGTATTTTTGGCTCTACGAGCGCACCAGCCCGGTGTCGTGGCGGTCGATCGGCGACGCTGGCGATTCCTGATTTCGCCGCATTCGTACGCATGGAGTTTTTCGGCGCTGCGGATTGCGGCGCCCTTGCGCGCCGAAGCGGCGCGCGATTGAGTTCCGGTGATCGGCGGGGAGGTCCCTGATCGATCCGGAGAAGGCGGCAGCGCGGCGGGATCCCCGACCGGGCGCCGTCATGTGGGAGAAGCCCAAAGAACCTTTGGAGGGTCTGGGATGAACAAGTTTACTTTGGCGGCGGTCGCCATGGCCGCGGCCACCGCGTTTTCGAGCGCGGCGCTGGCTGAGATCAAAATCGCCGTCGCGGGCCCGATGACCGGCCAGTACGCGGCGTTCGGCGAGCAGATGCGCATCGGGGCCGAAGCGGCCGTGGCCGACATCAACGCCGCTGGCGGCGTTCTCGGCCAGCAGCTGACGCTGAGCGTCGGCGACGACGCCTGCGACCCGAAGCAGGCCGTGGCGGTCGCCAACAACTTCGTGGGCGAGGGCGTCGTCTTCGTGGCCGGCCACTTCTGCTCGGGCTCGTCGATCCCCGCGTCGTCGGTCTACGCCGAGGAAGGGATCATCCAGATCTCGCCGGCCTCGACGAACCCGAAATTCACCGATGAGCGCCCGAACGCCGACGGCGGCACCTATCGCGTCTGCGGCCGCGACGACCAGCAGGGCGACACCGCCG
Organism: uncultured Neomegalonema sp.; assembly: GCA_964491865.1. Classification (GTDB taxonomy): domain Bacteria; phylum Pseudomonadota; class Alphaproteobacteria; order Rhodobacterales; family Rhodobacteraceae; genus JBCBRF01. Next base: position 7,367 of record CAZBIG010000026.1, read on the forward strand.
GCGCCTATCTGAAGGCCAACTTCGACGGCAAGAACATCGCGTTCCTGCACGATAAGACCGCCTATGGCAAAGGCCTAGCCGACGCCACCTTGGCCGCTTTCCAAAAAGCCGGCGGCAAGGAGACTATGTACGAGGCGATCACCGCGGGTGAAAAAGACTACTCCGCCATCGTCACCAAGATGAAAGGCGAGAATGTCGACGTCGTTTACCTCGGCGGCTACCATACCGAAGGCGGTCTGATCGTTCGTCAGATGCGCGACCAGGGCATGGACACGCTGCTGGTCTCGGGCGACGCGCTGGTCACCGACGAGTATTGGGCGATCACCGGCGACGCCGGCGAAGGCACGCTGATGACCTTCTCGCCGGATCCGCGGAACAACCCCAACGCCGCCGATGTCGTGAAGAAGCTCGAGGCCGAAGGCAAGACGACCGAGGGCTACGTGGTCTACACCTACGCCGCGATCCAGGCCTGGGCCCAGGCGGCCGAGGCCGCCGGTTCGGTGGATTACGACCCGATGGTCGACGCGCTGAACGACGGCGCGTTCAAGACCGCGCTCGGCGAGCTGTCCTTCGACGACAAGGGCGACGTGTCGCTGCCGGGCTACGTCTTCTACCGCTGGTCGAACGGCGAGTACGCCGAGATCAACTGACCGGACGGGCCGCCCCGCGAACGGGGCCCCGATCTTGGGTGATGCGCGGCGAAGGCCCGGTCTGTCGACCGGGCCTTTTTTTTTGGGGGGCGGCGCCGAGGGCGCGGTCAGAGAAACACGCCCCCCGGCGGCGGCGCGGCCCGCGCCGCCTCGCCCCCGGCGGAGCTGTCGGACGCGTGTCCGGCCCCGTAACGAGCGCTGGCGGCGGCCTGGACGGCGGCCTGGGCGGCGGCCTGGGCGGCGGCCTGCGCGGCTGCCTGGGCGCCGGGCTCGGCGGCGTCGAGCGAGGCGGCGCGTTGCGGGCCCATGGCGTCCTCGATCGGCTGCAACACGGTCTGATGGAAGCCGATCGCTTCCTCCAAATCATCGTACAGCGTCACTTTACCGCGAAATAAAATTGCGCCCATATTGCAGTACTGTCGCGCAAACCGGGCGTGGTTGACGACGTAAAAGCCGCCTCGGTTCAGGCAGCTCTGGCGAAAAAGTTGTTCGAAAACCGGCTTGAACGCATGCGCGACGCCGAAAGGTTCGCCGTCGGCGATGTAATAGTCGAACGGGATGCACAGGCCGAGCGGGCAATAGAGCCGCGACCGCTCGCTGGCGGTCAGCGTGTTGGCCCGTCGGGTCAACAAGGCTTCGGCGTCGCCATGTTCGACGATGAAGTCTTGCAGGGCGCGAAACGGGAAGCCGTGGATCCGCGCGATATCGGCGAGGTTCTGCAGAACGGTGTTCTTCGGCGTCACCGGATGGCTGGGGCCGAGGGGAAACGAAACGCGGAGGCCGCCGCGGTCGATCACGCCTTTCTTGGGATCGCCGATCTGGCCTGAAACCAGCCGCATCAGCGTGCTGCGGCCGCTTCCCCGCACGCCGAACAGCGCGACGCGCCGGTCGGCGGGCAGAGCGAAGGTCGCCCCGTCGAGGATCGGCGCGTCTTGCGCGCGCATGTAGTGGGTCACCCGGTCGAACAGGATCATCGAAGCCTCTCTCGCGGACGGCGGCGGCCGTCACACCATCGCGTCGCGAATGTTCAACACCAGGATATAGCCGATGCCCCAAAACGCCGTGAGCGCGCCGAAGATGTACAGCAGAAGCCAGGGCCGATCCGGGTAGAGCGAGGATTCGGCGAGCTGCGGCGGGTCGTAGACCGACAGATAGACCTGACGCTGGGTCGCAATCGCTTCGGCCTGCTGGCGCGCATCCAGCGCCGAGGCGTAGGTCTGCTTCGCGATCTCGAGCTCGGTCTGCAGCGCCTCGTATTCGCGGCTCAACTCGGGCAGACGATCGTCGATTTTGTCTTCAACTTCGCCCAGCGTGGCGTCGAGCGCGACGATCTGCTCGGCCAGCTGCTTGGCGCGCGCTGAATTCCGCCCCTGCGCGGCCATGACCAACTCGCGCTCGCTTTTGACCTCGATGAGCTTCTGCTCGATCAGCGAGATCTGCTCATAAATGCGCGTGACGTCGGCGGTGGGGTCGATGACGTTTTCCCGCTGACGGAACGCCTCGACCTCGGCGCGCGACTGGCGCAGCTTGGCGGCCGCGGCGTCGACCTGGCCGTCGGCGAAGGACAGCGCCTCGCCTCGCGCTTCGCGCGAGATCTCTTCCACCAGCTCTTTGTTGAGCTTGAGCACTTCGTTGGCCACCTTGAGCGACGTCTCTTTATCGAACGTCCAAACCTTGGCTGAAATGATGCCGCGGGTGATGTCGAACTGGGCGTAGATCTTCCACTCCCAATAGTCGCGGAGATCTTCGACCGGGTCGGCGGGATCGAAGCGGTGGAACCAGTCCTGCTCGGCTGCGCCGTAGATCATGCGCAGGCCGATGCGTTTCTCTAATTCGCGGACCAGCTCTAGGCTTTCCATATAGTCGACGACGATGAAACTGTCGGCGTAGCCCGCGATCGCGCCGGCGCCGCCCAGCGCGACGCCGAGCCCGTCGCCGCCCGAGGCGAGATCCTGTCGACCGCGCACCGCGAAGTTGAACTCGGTGGCGTATTGGTCTTCGGCGACCGCGAACAAGTACCAGCCCATCAATCCGAGCGGGATCAGCACCGCGACGGCGAAACTGAGCAGGCCCGAGATCAGACGCTGACGGCGCATGCGCTCGGCGAAGCTTTGCAATTCGGGTCCGGGCGTCAGGCGGCTGCCCTCGGCGCCGGCCGGCCGCCCGTCGCGCGGCGCGGCGGCGGTCTCGGACGGCGCCCTGGACGCGTCGGACCAGGTCGGCGGGTCTTGAACGTTGATGGACATCGAGAACCTCGGGGGGAGAGCTGGCCGCGGCGCGGTCGGACGTGCCGAGGCTATGCAATCGCCGTGCAGGGCGCGCGCCGCGGGCTGGTTCCCGCGTCGGTGGAACGGGGCTTGAATGCGTCGGCCGAGGCCGGCGCCCGGGCCGCCGGGCCGCGGCGCGCCGGGCGCGTCGAGACCGCGGGACACGGTATGAAATGATCGGCCATGGCCGCCGCCGCCCCTCGCCGACCGACCTTCTGGCAAGCCCTTCGCGCGCGATCACGCGTGACGATCGGCGTGATGATCCAACAGATCAAACGCCACGGCGGCGGCGCGCGTTTGTCTTTTCCGATGAGCGTGGTCGATATGAGCGGCCGGATCGTGATCCTGGCGCTGGTGTTCTCGATCATCGGGCGCCGGCCGGCCTTTGGCGACAGCGTGGTGCTGTTCATGGTCACCGGGGTCATCCCCTTTATGCTGTTCCTGCGCGCGACCCAGTCGGTGACGCGCACCGAACTTCAGGGCGGGACCACCGCCTCGCCGCTGACGACGACGGCGACTTTCGCGCTGGCCCATGTGCTGTCGACGACGATCATCGCGATCGTCAGCGCGGCGTTGATCTGTTTCGCGATGCACCTGCTCGGGATACGCTATGCGATCCCGTCTCAGCCGCTGTATTGCGCCTTGGCTTTCTTGCTGATGGCGCTGTTGTCTTTCGGTTTTGGCTTGTTCAACGCGATGGTGAGCGCGATTTTTCCGCCGTGGGCGAGCATTTTCAGGGTGTCGACCCGCGGCCTGTTCCTGCTGTCGGGAATTTTTTACGTAACCGATTTCATGCCGTACATGATCCGGCAGTATCTGGTGTGGAACCCGTTGGTCCACGGCGTGACTCTGAACCGGCTGGGGTTTTATGAAAACCATCCGACCTTGGTGCTCGATGTGCCGTATTTGGCGACATGGGGCGTGCTGTTGACGTTGTTCGGGCTGGCGGCGCACCGCGTCTTCCGACGGCGGTTCCGTTAACCGCCGGAGCGACCGTCGGAGCGACCGTCGGAGGGACCGCCGGAGGCGCGGCTGGGGGCGCGGAGGACGGGCGTCAGCTTCGGGGGGGTCTGAGGTCGCGCCGTCAGGCGCCGCCCGAAGCGCGATGTCTTGGGGGGGAAGCGGCCCTGGGGGGGGGACAGCGCGACCCCCCCCCCAAAAAAAACAAACAAACCCACATAAGAGAACACAAATCGAAACATACCACAAAA
>CAZBIG010000026.1:11504-15262 GCA_964491865.1 uncultured Neomegalonema sp.
GCCGGGCGGGACATCGAGCCCGGCCCAGCCGCTTTGGCGCATGCTCCGGCCGAGCGCCGAGCGGCCCGGCCCGCGCGCCGATCGGCTCGGCCCCACCAAAGGAGGGGAGGCCCGCCCCCGCCTTCGGACCCGACATCGCCCCGCCGCTCTCGCGCGCGCCCCGGCGCCGCGCAAGGATGAACCGCCCGAGGAGACCTCGGGCGGCGCGTGCCGCGTCCTTGCGCGGCGCCGGGGCGCGCGCCGATCGGAGGGGCGACGCCGGCTCCGAAGGAGGGGGCTCGAGGGCCCCGCGCCGCGCGACCGGCGCCGCGGGCGCCTGGGGCTCAGATGGTTTGGTCGTAGGCCCCGACTTCCGGGCGCTCTCGGATGATGGCGTCGAGGGCGTGGAACACCGCGCGCATTTCGTCTTCGGAGTTCGGGCTCTCGCACACCACGACCAGGTTGGGCGTGTTCGAGGACGCCCGAACCAGCGCCCAGGCCCCGCCTTCGAGCAGCACCCGGGCCCCGTTGACGGTCACCACTTGGGTGATTTTGCGCCCCGCCAGGGCGCCGCCCTCGGCCCCGAGGGCGGCCAAGCGCGCGACCAGCGCGGCGATGGTCTCGTACTTGAGCTCGTCGGCGCAATAGGGCGACATGGTCGGCGTGGCGTAGGTGGTCGGCAGCGCTTTTCTGAGATCCGACATCGATTTGGTCGGGTTCCGGTCGAGCATCTTGCAGACTTCGACCGCGACCCGCATGCCGCAATCGTAGCCGCGGCCGATCGGCTCGGCCAGGAAGTAGTGGCCGGACTTCTCGAAGCCCGCCAGCGCGCCCAATTCTTTCACCCGGCGTTTCATATGGCTGTGACCGGTCTTCCAATAGTCGGCTTTGGCGCCGCCTTCGACCAAGACGGGGTCCGAGGCGAACAGGCCGGTCGACTTCACGTCGGCCACGAAGGTCGCGCCCGGATGCAGTTTGATCAGATCGCGCGCCAGCATGACGCCGACCTTGTCGGCGAAGATCTCTTCGCCGGTGTCGTCGACGACGCCGCAGCGGTCGCCGTCGCCGTCAAAGCCGAGCGCGAGATCGGCCCCGTGGGCTTTGACCGCGTCGGCCATCGCGTGCAGCATTTCCAGCGCTTCGGGGTTTGGATTGTGGTTCGGGAAGTCGTAGTCGAGCGTGGCGTGCAGGGGCGCGACCTCGGCCCCGATGCGCTCGAGGATCTCGGGCGCGAACGCGCCGGCCGTGCCGTTGCCGGTCGCGCAGACCACCTTCAGCGGACGGGACAGGCGAAAATCGCCGACGATGTCGTCGATGTAGCGCTCGCGAACGCCCTCGACCCGCTCATAGCTTCCGCCGGGACGGTGGCGGCCGGCGCCCTCGAGCACGATCGCTTTGAGGCGCGCCATCTCGTCGGGGCCGTGGGTCAGCGGCCGGTCGCAGCCGATTTTCACGCCGGTCCAGCCGTTCGGGTTATGGCTGGCGGTCACCATCGCCACCGCCGGCGCGTCGAGGTCGAACTGGGCGAAATAGGCCATGGGCGACAACGCCACGCCGATGTCGCGCACCCGGGCGCCGCCCGACATCAAGCCGACGGTGAGCGCTTGTTTGATCGACAGCGAGTAGGAGCGGTAGTCGTTGCCGACGACGATGGTCGGCTCGATCCCCATCTCGTGCAGCTGGGTGGCGAGCCCGAGGCCGAGCGCTTGGACGCCCATCAGATTGATCTGCTCGGGGAACCGCCAGCGCGCGTCGTATTCGCGGAAGCCGGTCGGCGTGATCATGGGGACCGACAGATACGCCCAGCTGTTCGGCGTCACCTCGGGCAGGGGCTTCGGCAGGCTCATCGGAGGCTCCTTCGTCGCGCGGGGGCCGCTGCGGGGCGGCCCCTTTCCCCGACGGTAAGCAAATCCGACGCCGCGCCGAGGCCCTCGCTTTGACCCGGCCCGGCGCCGGCTTGTCAACCAAGGGGCGCGCGAGGGGGGCGCGGGAGGGGCGCGGGAGGGGCGCGCCGGTCGGGTCGATCGACGCGCGCGGTGCGGGGCCCGTTACGCCTGGTCGGCGAATTGGAAGCGGAACATTGCGCGGCGCGCCTCTTCGTCCAGATCGGATTTGAAGGCGTGGCGGTCCTTGATCGCCTCGGCGCGCTGGGCGGCCGGGCGCGCCGAGACGCCGTCGCGCCAGGCTTTCAGGTGGGTGAGACGGTCGGCCTTGTCCGCGTCGAGCACGAACGGGGCGGCCCGCGCCCAGCCCCAGAGCGCCATGTCGACGATCGTATAGGCCTCGCCCAGCATGAAGGGTTGGCGACCGAGGCGGTCGTTCACGATGCCCCAGTGGCGTTCCGCTTCGAACTGGTAGCGCCCGATGGCGTAGTCGTAAGCCTCGGGCGCCATCTTTTTGAAGTGAACCGCCTGACCCGAGTACGGACCGATGCCGCTGGCGATAAAGAACAGCCACGAGAACAGCTCGGCGCGGTTCTCCGCGGTGTCTTCGGGCATGAACTGACCGGTTTTGGCGCCGAGATACAGCAGGATCGCGTTGCTGTCGAAGACAACCCGCCCCTCGTCTTCGATCACGGGGGTCTTGGCGTTCGGGTTGAGCGCCAAAAACTCGGGCGTGTGTTGCTCGCCTTTGCGGGTGTCGATCGGAATGGCGTCGTAAGCGAGCCCCATTTCTTCGAGACACAGCGCGACCTTCATCGGATTGGGCGCCGTATGGTAGTAGAATTTCAGCATGCTGATCCCCGTTCGAGCGAGCGGCCCCTTTTTGGACCGTTCGGTTCAATAGCCTCGGAGGCCGCGTTCGGGGATCACGCTTTCGTTAGCGCGGCGCGGGTCAGATCTGCACGGGATCCGACTTCGCCAGGGCGTCGAAGGCCTTCAGGGTCTTCAGAAGCGACGGCATCTGGTCGAGCGGGATCATGTTCGGCCCGGCCGAAGGGGCGTTGTCCGGGTGCTCGTGGGTCTCGATGAACAACGCGGCGACCCCGACGGCGCAGGCGGCGCGCGCCAGCACCGGGGCGAATTCGCGCTGGCCGCCCGTCGAGGTTCCCTTGCCGCCCGGCTGCTGCACCGAATGGGTGGCGTCGAACACCACAGGCCAACCGGTCTGGGCCATGATCGGCAGGCCGCGGAAATCCGTCACCAGGGTGTTGTAGCCGAACGAGGTCCCGCGCTCGCACAACAGGATCTTGTCGTTTCCGGTGCTCGCGATCTTATCCGCGACGTTCTTCATGTCCCACGGGGCCAGGAACTGGCCTTTTTTCACATTGATCGCGCGGCCGGTCGCGCCGGCGGCGAGCAGCAGGTCGGTCTGGCGGCAGAGGAACGCCGGGATCTGCAGCACGTCGACGGCTTCGGCCGCGCGGGCGCATTGGTCTTCGCTGTGGATGTCGGTCAGCACCGGCAGGCTGAGCCGGCGCTTGACCTCGGCCAGGATCTCGAGGCCTTTTTCGAGCCCGACGCCGCGTCGCCCGGTCAGCGCGCTGCGGTTCGCCTTGTCGTAAGACGCTTTGAAGATCAGCGGCACGCCGAGATCGGCGCAGGTTTCGGCCAGGCGCTCGGCGATCATCAGCGCGTGGTCGAGGCTTTCGAGCTGACACGGGCCCGAAATCAGCGCGACGGGCTGGTCGGCGGCGATGCGGTGCGGCCCGACGGCGACGGTTTTGACGGTTTCGGCGGCGGTCATCGCGATTTCCCTCACTGCGGCCCTGGCGGGTTCTTAGGCGATGCCGGCGCCGCGCGCCATGGCCGCCGCGCGCTTTCCGGCGCGGCGGCGAA
>CAZBIG010000027.1:0-14822 GCA_964491865.1 uncultured Neomegalonema sp.
CCGGCGGGGCGGGCGACGACATGTTGCTCGGCGACGCCGGCGACGACACGCTCGAAGGCGGCGACGGCGACGACGTGTTCGAGGGCGGCGCGGGCGACGACAGCATCGTCGGCGGGGCCGGCAACGACACCTGGCGCGCGTCGGCGGGCGCGGGCGCTGTCGGCTACGACAGGGGCGCGATCACCGACGGTTTCGGCGGGACCGACACGACGTCCGGCATCGAGACGGTGATCGGCGGCGACGCGGACGACAATTTCCAGGGCCTCAACGACGCGCAACGGTTTGACGGCGCCGGCGGCGCGGACACGCTGCGCGGGTTCGCGGGCGACGACACGCTCTATGGCGGGGCCGGGACCGACGACCTGGTCGGCGACGAAGGCGACGACCTGCTCGAGGGCGGGGCGGGCGGCGACACGCTCGAGGGCCGCGCCGGCGACGACATTCTGATCGGCGGGGCGGGCGTCGACGTGGTCGACGGCGGCGACGGCGTCGATGACTGGCGGGCCGGCGACGACGCCGGCGCGGTCGAGATCGACTTGCGCGACGGAGACGAAATCCGCAACGACGGTTATGGAAACCGGGAAAGCGCCGAGAATATCGAGCGGTACTTCGGCGGCGGCGCTGACGACGATGTGAGCGGCAACAACCAAGCGAACGCGCTCGGCGGCGGCGGCGGCGCCGATACGATCCGCGGCTTTCAAAGCGACGACACGCTGTTCGGCGGCGAAGGCGCGGATCTTCTCGAAGGCGATAGCGGCGCCGACCGGCTTTACTCGAATTCGGACGACCTCTCCGAGTTTGACGCATCGTCCGGCGTCGGCGTCGGCATCGATGAGAACGACGACGTCACCGGCGGCGCGGTCGACCGGCTCGAGGGCGGCGAGAGCGGCGACACCCTGGTGGGCACCAGCTATGGCAATGTGCTGATCGGCGGCGACGGGGCCGACGTTTTCTACGCGAACGGCGTCACCAACATCATGTATGGCCGGGGCGAGAACAGAAACGGCGATGGCGATCGGGATATTTTCATCCTAACCGATGACGTCTACCACACGGGCGACGACGGAGTAGTCACCTTTATCATCGTCGGCTTCGAAAGCCAGAACGAGGATAAGATCGACGCCAGCGATTTGGGCATCACGAATCTTGATGGTTGGGCGGTCGAAAGCGACAAGGCGAGCTACAGCGCCGACACGACGAATGCGTTTGGGCAAGATATTACTATCGAAATCGAAATCATCAAATCGGACGGCAGCAGAGATTTCACAGAGACGCTCAACAATGACGACTTTTTAAGCGCGGCTGACAGCCCGGATATCTTCGGGATCTAAGCCGGCGCGGGCGGGGCGCTTCCGCCCTCCCGCGGCCGGTCTCGGCCAAAACCGTCGGCGAGACCGTCAGATCAACGCGCCGTCCCCGGCGAGGCCGGGGGCGGCGGGCGTGCTTCGGGGCCGCGCGTTTCCTGGGCTCGACGCGGGCCCCGCCTAGAGGCGCGCGTCGCCTTTCCAGATGTCGCGAATGCGCGGGTCCTGGATATGCGTCTCGATAAAATCGCTGTTCTGCCGCCAAAACGCCGCGCGCAAAAACCGCTCCATGCTCGGCGATGTCAGGTCGAGTTGGCGGGCCCCTTTGATTTCGCGCTTCGCGATCGCGGCGACCTTGACCCTGGTCTCTCGGTCAACATCGCCAATCGACCGGATCAGGCGAAACGCCTCGGCGCTGAGCGATCGGTTGCGGACCATGGCGAAGTCCGACGCTGAAAAGACGTCTTCCTGGAGCCAGCCGTTCAATTTTTGAGCGAAGCTTTCTTGATCGACCAACAACAACTCGTAAGGGATCACGGTGGTCGGCGCGGCGGTTTCAAGCCGGTCTACTATTTGAGAGTAGCGGAATTCCGAGACCTTTGAGCGTTCGAAAAACTCTAGGAAGCTACAATTCATGCGTCCAGATGAGATGATCTGGAGATACCAAGACGTAAAAAAATCGAACGGGTTTCTGATCACAATCAGAGGCTTTACTTGATGGCCGAGTTCTTGAAGGCCAGCGATCAATCGAGCCAGGTCAGTGCTTTTAGCGTATAGCTCCGGTTGTCCCGCAGGTTCCCCAAGCAGCCGCTCATCGGACAAGATCAAGCGCGAGCCGGAAACGAATTCGTCGCAAAACGCTTCTGCAGAAGAGTCGTTAAAGCCCTGCCGCCAAGAGTTGTCGAATTGAGATTTTCGATATCTCTGATAGGTGATTATTTCCGCTTGAATTTCTTTAGTTTCAAGAATGGCTTGGATGGTGGAGCTGGCGGTCTTGTGCGTGCCGGCATGCAGTAGAATTTCAGCCATGTCTTGAGTCCAGTTCAGAACCTAGCGCCCGATTTGGAAGTCCAGGAGTTTCCAATACAGCTTCCGCTGCACCTTGGCGGAGCCGTGCGGAAAACGGTGCGACGGATTGTCGATCACGAGGCTCGCCAAAGGATCAAATCGGAACCGGAGCGCCTTCACCGTGGCGCTCACCGGCTCGATCCGATGGGCTAGCGGTCGGTCGCGCTGGTGGATCCGAAAGGCCTTGAGGTCGACATGCTCTTCGGCGTGGAACAGGATCCGACCCTCGAGGCTCTCCTCGACCGCGTCGCCGGCGGGCTCGAAGGTCGGCCGCACGGCGGTCACGCCGTCGCAGATCCAGCAAAAGTCGTACTCGACCCCGCCGAGGGTCAGGATCTCGGGCGGGGCTGCGCCGAACAGAATGACGCCCCAGGACCGCTTTTGCGGCTTCTCGTGGGCCAAGGTCAGTTCAGCGCCGTGGCGACGGAGCCGCATCCGGGTTTCATGCGGCCGGTCCGGCTCGTGAAACGCGGCGTGGCCCTCGCGCCAGATGCTGGGCGCGTCGGGCCCCGCCGCGCGCGGCGCCAGAACGTGCCGTTGATCGTGCATCGCGAAGCCGTTGTCGAACACCAGACCTTCGAGGAGGCTGGCCTCGACAAAAGTCGGGTCGTTCAGGATCGCGCCGAGCATCTCCAGGCACAGATTGGGTTCGAACCGGATCCGCCGGCCGAGGGCGCCGAGCTTGCCGCGCCAGTCGCGCGCGAACTGCGTCGCGCCGCGATGCGCGCGCTCGACGATGTCGAAATGGGCGGTCGAGAACACCTGCTCGCGCTGCAGGATCGGCGCGTCGTCGCCGCCGCGCGGATCGACGGCCACCAGGCTGCCCATCGGCTCGTTCAGCAGCGTCTCGATCAACAGGTTATGCTTTAAGAAAACATTGCCGTCGCTATCGAGCTTCCGGATCGCTTCGCCGAAGAACGCGCGGCCGCCGGCGATCGGCGCGGCGCCGAAGGCGTCGGCGTACATCATCATGAACAGCGGCGCGGTGTCGGCGGAAAACAAGCCCGCGATCGATTTCGAGATCGTTCCCGAATAGCCGATGTCGACCAGCGCCGTCTTCTGATCCAAGGCGATGTCGCGCTCGGCCATCAGCGACCGATAGGCGTCGCGTTTGTCGGCGAACTCCGGCGCGGCGTCGTCCCAACAGGCCCGCAGATGCTGATGGACGAGACCGTAGAGCGCCGCCGGCGCGGCGGTTTTGATCTCGGCCTCGGGCCCGCTGAACCCGAAGCGACGCCACGCCTCGGGCGCGATCTTGTCCGGATCGACGCCGAACCGTTTGCGCACGACCGCGCCGACCTTGGCGGCGCCCGAGACGTCGCGCAGCGGCGTCCGGAACACCTGGTCGGGCGACAGCAGGTCGATCCCTTGGGTCGCGGCGCGCGAGACTGGCAGATAGCGATTGCGCAGCGGCGCGCCGCCGGCCGCGTCGGCCGCGATGACCGCCGCGCGATAGGGCAGCACGCAGTCGCGCGCGAAAAACACCACCTGCGAACAGCCTTGCTCGATCGCCGTCTCGCGGACCCATTCGGCGAAGGCGACCGCGAGCGGCCCCAAGGTCAGATAGCCCAGCTCCTCGGGGCTGCGCGCCAGCTCGTGCTTCGAGCCCAGAGGCGCTCGCAGCGTGCGCAGCGGCCAATAGCGGTTGGCGTACATCGTATAGGCGGTGCGGTAGGCGAGCGACCCCATCGTCTGCGCCGCGCGTTGGCTGCGCCGCTCGATCAGCGCGCGGAAGTCCTTGCGCGCGACCGGCGTGCGGTGGGTCGCCAGGCCGGCGTCCGCCGCCCGTTCGACGTCGCCGACCGGATTGTCGCCGATGTGCAGGATCTGATCGGGGGCCAGCTCCAATGCGGCGCAGACGGTCCGGAACAGCGCGCCCGAGTGCTTCTTGTCGCCGGCCGCCGAGGACACGAACAAATGGTCGAAATCAGCGTAGCCGCATTTCGTCAGGCAGCGCCGGACAAAATCTTCATCATGGATGAAGTCAGAAATAATGACGATCTTTTTGCCGGCCGCCTTTGCGTAGTCGTACAGCGCCCGGCCGAGCGCTTTCGGCTCGAGCAGCGCCAGCTCGATTTCTTGCTCGAGCGTCAAAAGCGCTTCGGGCGACAGCCGGTCTTCAAGCCCGGACAGCTGCGCGGTTTTCGCCAACACGTCGGCCGCCTGAATTTCTTCCGGCAGCGCCGCGCCGGCGCGCAGCGCCGCGTCGCGCTCGCGGCGGAGGCTGCGCTCGGCCTGCAGCCGCAGCAGCGCATAAGCCTGATCGAGACCGTCGATCGGCGCGTCGAGCCGCTCGTTGAGCGTCTGACCGCAGAGCAGGAACACGTCGCTCGGCTCGAACACCGGGCGCGTGATCAGCGTGTCGAACACGTCGAACGACACCGTTTCGACCCGATCGATCTTCGCCCGGACGGCGGCGAGCTGCGGATCGGCGACCGGGTTCCGCGCCTCGCTCAGTTTCTCGAGGATCTCCGCCGCGCGGCGGAATGTGCAGAGCCCCAAAAACTCGGCCGCCGGCGTCGTGTCGGACCAGGCGCGATAGACCGCGGTCGGGGTCTGCTTCTCGAAAGCCTTCAGCTTGCTCAGCAGCGCGGCGAAGTAGCCGGGTTCGCTCGTCAACCGCCGCCACAAGAAATAGTAACGCCCCATCAGCAGCGCCGACGCGTTCTCCTTCGCTTCGGGGCTGCGCAGATCCGACAGCGGCGTCAGGTGCGAGTCGGCGCGACAGGAGACGTCGGCCCCATAGAACAGCGCTTGCAGCCCCAGGGTGCTCGAAACCGTCGCCAACGTATCCACCCAAGGCGCGATGTACTGCGAAATGTTGTCGACCTTGTCGAAGGCCGGCGCGTGCAGGAAATTCGGAAAATTTTTCTTCAGAAAGTCAAAATTACCCGAGTTGACGACTTTTTCTTCTATCAGTCCGCCGACATACTGAGTCGCGATGACGCCTTCTTTCGGGTCGCTGGCGGCAAGTTCGGCAAGCAGCCAGTCGAATTGATTCCGATGGCTGGCGTTCGACGAAAATCCGAAATACTCGTTGATCTGAAAAGGGATCAGCCGATAGCGCTCGAACGCGCCGTCGACTTGGGACAGGATGACGTCCCGAGCGTTTATGTGCGCGAAAAAGTCGGAAAGCTCGCTGCGCGCTTCGCGATAAACGGCGAGCTCGGCTTCCGTCGCGGCGAGATCGCCGGACACCAGATCACGCAAAATCGAATGCCGGTACAGGCCTTTGGGATCGATCGCGATGGTCTTCGGATAGGGCGGCCGCATGAACGCGCCGGGCATCAGATCGAGAACCAGCGCCTCGGGGTACATCGCCCGCAGCAGGGTGGTCGGCGTCTCCCATGCGATCACCAGATCCGGCGCGCGACCGTCCATCGCGCGCTCCACCGCGCGCGCGAGCGCTCGGCTCGCCGGTTCCGACGCCCGGTTCAGGTACAAATCCTCTTGGAGCCGGTCGTCCACCAGCACCCGGCCTTCCTCATCGATCAGCGGCACCCGTCGAACGCAGTCCCGCAGATCCTTCGGCAGGTCCGCCGCGCCTGCGAGCGCCTCGGCCACATAGTCGTTGGCCAGCGCGACGATTTCGATCGTCGGATGCTCCAGGCGCAGCCTTTGGGCGAGCGGCAGCAGATAGGTCCGGTAGGCCCCCACTCTGAAAGCCGGGCGCCCCATGTCGACGCCCAAATTTGAAATGAAAAGCGCGCGGCGAAAGGGAAAGGGATCAGACAACCATAGTACTCCCGCAAACGACATCCGCCGAGAGCCGCCAGACCCGGCCTTCGCGACGCCGGTGTCGACCGCGTTCGGGTACGGCGTCGTCCGGCAATTAGCAACGGCGGCGTGGGCGGCGGTCTGGCCGACCGGGGCTCCGAAGACACAGGCCGCGCTCGCGAGCTAGAGGTCGGCGCGCGGCCCTTGGCGCAGCGCGCCGAGAAACTGCTCGACCGCGGCGTTCAGCCAGGGCGCGCGATCTCCTGGCGCGTGAAAGCCCACATGACCGCCGCCGCGGGCGATCACGATCCGGACGCGTTCGGGCGGGCGCGCGGCCGCTTCGCGATGCGCCCGCGCCGGGATCCAGGGGTCGTTGTCCGCGTGCAGGATCAGAAGCGGGGCCCGAGCCTCGGTCAGCCATGGTCCGGCGGCGGTGCGCGCGTAATAGTCTCGGGCGTCTCGGTACCCGTTCCGCGGCGCCACCAGAGCGTCATCGAACGCGTAGATCGTCCGCGCCCGACCCGCCGCCGCCCGCTCCTCGGCGCTCAAGCCCGTCGGGCTGGACGCATATTCGCGCCGCATCCGCCGCAATAAGAAGGCTTGGTAGAGCGCGTTTCGGGGGGCGGCGATCCGCATGGCCGCTTCCAGCGGATCGAGCGGCGCCGAGATCGCCGCCGCGCCGCGCGTCGTCGCCGGGTCGGCGTGCAGCGCGAGCCAGTTCGCCACGATCGCGCCGCCGAGCGAATAGCCGACCGCGACCAGTCCCGCCGCGGTCAGCGTCTCGGGCAGTCCGGAGACCGCCTCTGCGAGGTCAGGGGCCCGTCCGGCGTGATAATGCCCTCGGCAGAAAGGGCGCGAGCGCCCGGCCCCGCGCAAATTCAATCGAAGGGTCCGGCGTCCGCGGCGAAGATGCCACCGGGCGCTTTCGCGCATGTAGACGCTGTTTTCGTCGCCGGTCAGCCCATGCACCAGCAGGATCAGAGGCTCTCCGTCGGCCGGTCGCGCGGGCGTGTCGAGGGTCGCGGCGAGGCGGTCCCCGTCCGCCAGCGGCAGCCACAACGGTTCCGAGCGCCCCGGCAGCGGCCCGGCGTCGCCCATGATCTGATTGCGCAAGGTCTGCAGATCGCCGCCCCGCCAGGGCCAACGCTCGCGAAACGCCGGGGCGGGCGGCGCGGCGGCGGGCGCGGTCGCCGGCCTCGCCGCTCGAGGCCCCCCGTTTGGGGCCCCCACTCCGCCCTCGGGCTGGTTCAAGCGCTTTCGCGCCGGATCAACGCCTGCAGCGCCGCGTTGCTGTCGGCGTAACGCGCGCGGATTTCGGCTTCGAGCTCGGGCGAGATCATGCGGCGCACCTCCAGAACCGGGTCGGGAAAAGCGGTATGATCGTCGAGCAACGCGAGCCGCAAGCGCTTGGCGGTGTCCGGATCGAGGTTCGCCCGGTTGATCATCAGCATCGCGGCGGTGATGGCGGCGGGCTGCCGACGGTTGGCCCGCTTCGTAGAGATCGCCAGGTGGCGCGACAGCAGTCGCTGCATCGCCTCGCCGTCCAGGCCGGTCATATCGGCGATCCGCCCCAGGAAATTGGGGATCAGCCCGCGGTCGGCTGACATTTCCTCATAGGACAGCGGCGCGACGCCGTCGGCCCCGACGACGGCTGCCCATTTCAGATACATCCGCTCGAAATCATAAAGTTCGGCGTTTCTCTGAAAATATTCATAAATTGTTTCAGTCTGAGCCCCGCCTTTGACCTTTTGCGCGTAATGCGAGTCGATTGTGTCGACTTGATCTCGGTAGACGAAGACCACTTTCGCGCGCGCCAGCGCCGGGTACACCCGGATCGCCCGCTCCGGCGACGCGGTCCAAAGCTGCTCGCAGGAGACCAGCACGGGCGCGCCGCTCTCGAAAGTCGCCGTGTAGGCCCGGCGCGTCGCCTCGGCCTGCGGATCGCCGTCGTTGCAGGGTTTCAGCGCCTCACGAAAGCCCCCATGCCCGCCGTTAGAAGTCCAGCCGCAGCTCGGGATCGTCAGGCCGAGCGCGCCGAGCTCGTCTCGCGTGGCGTGCAGGAACGATTGCAGACTCGTGGTGCCGCTCTTTGGCGCGCCGATGTGCAGAATGATCATGCCCGACCCTTTGCCTCGCCCGACCCGCCGCTGCGGGATCGATAAAGGGTCTTGCGCCGGAAGCCGCGTCCGGCGGGGGGCGGGCCGTCGCCCGTCTGGCGAATGTTGCGCAAGGGGCACGAGCGCGGCGGCGGATCGCGCGGACGCCGCGCGAGGCCCCGTCGCTTCGCCGGGGCCGGTCGGTCGGTCTAGCGGCCGGCGCCGTCGGCCGTCACTCGGCGCCCCGGTCGGATCGGGCGGCGTGCGCCTTGGCGGCGGCTTTGACGTCTTGGCAGGCGTCCTTGCGGGTCACCAGGACCGCGTCGCCCGTCGCCACGATCACCAGATCTTCGACCCCGATCGCAGCCACATAGGGGCCTTCCGAGCGCACATAGACGTTTTTGGCGCCGATCAGCTCCGCCGCGCCGATGGCCACGTTGCCGGCGGCGTCGGCCGGCAGCTTGTCGGCCAGCGCGTCCCAGGCGCCGATATCGTTCCACGGAAAGCGGCCGGGCGCGACGGCGGCGCGGCTGGTCTTCTCCATCACGGCGTAGTCGATCGACAGCTCCTCAGCGCCTTCGAACGACGCGCGGTCGAGCAGCAGCCCGTCGCCCCGAGGGGTCGCTTTGGCCAGAGCGGTCTCGGCCGCCGCCAAAATGCCGGGCGCGTGCGCCTCGAGCTCGGCGATCATCACCCCGGCGCGGAACAGGAACATGCCGCTGTTCCAATAATACGCGCCAGAGGCGAGGTAGTCTTGCGCGGTTGCGAGATCGGGCTTTTCGACGAACGCGTCGACTTCGCGCCCGTCGGTCCCGGCGATCGGGGCCCCTGCGCGGATGTAGCCGTAGCCGGTTTCCGGGCGATCCGGCGCGACGCCGAAGGTGGCCAGGCGGTCCGTTTCGGCGATCCGCGCCGCCGACGCCACCGCCGCGTGAAACGCGGCCTCGTCGTCGATCACATGGTCGGCCGGCAGGATCAGCAGCAGCGTCTCGGGGTCGCGCTGCGCGTAATGCAGCGCCGCCGCGGCGATCGCCGGGGCGGAGTTCCGCGCGGCGGGTTCCAGCAGCAGCGTGTCGAGGTCGGCGCTGGCCGCCGCCGCCTGGGCGGCCGCCAGCGCCGCGTAGCGCTCGTGGCAGACGATCGCCGGCGCGCCGAACAATTCGGGGTTGCGCAGCCGCAGCAGCGTGTCCTGCATCATCGACCGTTCGGTGACCAGCGGCAGGAACTGCTTCGGCCGATCTTGGCGCGAGAGCGGCCACAACCGCGATCCGACACCGCCCGCCAACACCACCGGAGTAATCTTCGCCATCGCCGCCTCCTGGCCTGCCTTGTCGCGCGGCGGGCCCGAAAGCCTCTCCGCTCTCGCACCTTAAGGCAAAGTCCGGGCCAGCGAAGGGCGCGAGACCGCGGGGCGTGTTCAGGCGGACAGGGCGCCGTTCAGCGCGCGGGCGCGCGGCTCTCGCTCGTCGCTGCGGGGCGCCTTGCAGGGCTGCGTCTCGGTCGCGGCGCCCAGCACGTCCAGCGTCGCCGCGAAGGCGTTGAACAGATGGTAGAAGGTGCTCGCGGGCATCCGGTCGGCGACCGGTCGCCCGTCGGCGTCGAATTTGTCGAGCCAGCCGCCCCGGGGCGCGGCGCTCAGATAATCGTCGAAGATCGCCTCGACCGTCCGCTCCGCCAGCCGGCGCTTGAGCGGGCAGGGGCGCGCGCGGTGCTGAGCCAGGGCCGATTTCAGCAGCTCGGTCTGCGGCCATAGGCGCCGGGTCGGCGACGCCACGTGGCCTGCGACCGTCAGCTCGTCGATCAGGAAGCGCCCGCTGTCTTCGAAGCCGATCTCGAGCAGCTTTTCGAACATCGGGTCCACTTGCGCGTCGAGCGGGCGGCCCGTCAGCCGTTGATACTCGCGCAGCAGCCACACCCATTCGGCCATGTGCCCGGGCTCGACGCGCTGGCCTTCTTCGAGCTTCAGCGGGCGCCAATCCGTGTCGAAATACTCGAGCAGATACGCGTTCTTCGAGTCGAAGAAGTGGGTCGAGAACAGCGCGTATTGCTCGCCGGCGCGCGCCAGATAGCCGTACTCGCCGGTGGCTTCGAACAGCGCCATCATCGCTTCGATGGCGTGCATGTGCGGATTTTGGCGGCGGGGCCAGCAGCCGAGATCGCTTTCGATAAAGCCGCCGTTCTCCGCGCGCAGGGTTTCTTCGAGAACCGTCAGCGTCTCGCGGATCAACAGCTGGGCTCGCGGATCTCGGCTTACGCGGAAATACCAGGCCAGGCCGAACAGCGCGAAGACATGGTCATAAGCGTCGCGCCGCGGATCGATGGCCGCGCCGTCGGCGCTCAGCAGGTGGGCCCATCCGGGGCGTCCGTCCGCGGCCCAAGCATGCGCCAGAACATAGTCGAAGCCGCGCCGCGCGCGGTCGAGACCCAGCGGGTCGAGGCCGAGCTCATAGGCGTGCGAGAAGACGTAGATTTGGCGAAACTGTACGCGGACCCGCCGGCTCAGCCCGGCGCAGACGTCGCCGTCGAGCGTCAGGCACTCGTGAAAGCCGCCGGTTTCCGGGCATTGTCCCGCGTCGCTCCACAACGCAAGCGCGGATCTCAACCAGCTTTCGATGCGTTTCTGAACGGCCATGACCGCACCCTTCCGAATCCGCTAAACCCGCGGCCTCGCGCCCACCGAACGCGCAGCTGATCGGCTGTGGCCGCACCTGTCTCTCGGATCCCCGCTGCAAGCGTTGCGCCGCCCCTCCTGTGAAGTAGATAGCACGCTGACATGCCGGTTAGGAGCGCAAAATTGGCCGTAAACCAAAATTCCGACACGCGAACGCCACGATCCGGCTAGAGCGTGGCGGCAAAATCGGAAATAATCTCAAAGTGATCGCACCAGGTTGGCGGCTTAAAGGCCGGAATGCGTTCTAATTGTTTTGAGCGCAAATCGCTATGGCCGGATATAAATTGGTTAACTGCCGCAAGCCAGCCGGGGCCGTCAAGCGGATCCAAGTATTCAGGAAAGTGGTTCGCCACCTCTCGGAACACGGGTATATCCGAGCAAATCACCGGGGCGCCGGCGGCCAGCGCCTCGATGATCGGCATCCCAAATCCCTCAACGAAGCTTGGATATAGGACAGCCTGCGCGCCTCTGACCCATTTTAGAGCTTCCGCATCCGAGGCGCTTCGGTGCTCGAAGACAGTGCGACCGACCATCGGCGAGCGGTCCAGAACATCGAGGACATTCTCATTTTCCCATCCGCGCCATCCAATAAGGTGCAGGTGCGGCGGATTTGGGCAATTTTGGGACAGGCGCCGCCAGAGATTGAGCAGCAGCAGATGGTTCTTGCGGGGCTCGATCGTGCCGAGCGTGACGAAATAGGGATGATCCGGCGGCGACGGCGGCGCGGCCCGGGCCGCGGCGAGCCAGCGCTCATGCACGCCCAGATGCGCCACGATCGAGGGCGGCGGGGTGCGCCCGGCCGCTTCGATCAGGCCCAGGGCGCGCGCCTGCGAAAAGGCTGAGTTGAAAATCAGCCCGTCCGCGTTTCGGGTGATGGCGTCGAAGCGCTTGCGGAACCCCGCCACGCTGTTGGGGCGGAAAAACTCCGGGTGCTCGATCGGGATCACGTCGTGGATGAAGGCGACCGTCTTCGGCACGCCCAAGGCCCGGAGCAGGCGAAACGTGCCGATCTGGGTGTTGCTGTGGGACACGTTCAGATAGACGGCGCGGCGGGGATCCACGCCGACGCGCCAGAACGCGACACGCCCCCAGTATTTCGTGCGAAAACTGATCCGGGCGCGGACGGCGGCCAGAAACCGGCTCGCCCCTTGGCGCGCCCGACGCTCCCACAGGGTTTCGGGGTGCCCCTCGGGCGCGTTCAGCGTCCGCTCGCTTTCCTCGAAGTAGCGCGCCGCCATTTCCCGATCGAGCAGCGCTTGCCAGCCGTAGATGCGGCAGAGAAAGGCGACGGGGCGATCGGTCTGGCGCAGCGCCCACTCGAAATAAGCGCGCTCGACCCGGTCGATGCCCGTCGGCGCGGCGTGCGAGGCCCTGAGGACGCTGCGCGAGATGTCGAGGATAAGATGGTCCATGCCCTGACGCTCTTCGCGCCGCGCCGCCGGCGCGGGCGACGGACCGCGCGCGGCGCGATCGCCGGAGCGTCAGTGAAACCGCCTCGCGTTTAATTTCCGTTCACCGCGCCCGCCGCGCTTCGAATTCCGCGATCAACCCGTCGGCGAGGTCGGGGCGGTCGAGGCCGAAGGCCAGATTGGCGCGCACGAAGCCGGCGATCGAGCCGCAGTCGAAGCGGTCGCCGCGGTAGTGGAAGCCGCCGACGGGCACGCGCCCGATGCAGGCGGCGATGGCGTCGGTCAACTGGATCTCGCCGCCGGAGCCGGGCTTGGCGTCCTCGAGCGCGTCCATCACCTCGGCGGGCAGCAGGTACCGTCCGATCGCCGCCAAGGTCGAGGGCGCGTCGGCGGGCGCGGGCTTTTCGACCATTCCCCGCATCGGGACGACGTCGGCCGACACGTCCGCGCCCGGGGCGGGGTCGATGACGCCGTACTTCTTGGTGTCCGCCGCCGGCACGTCGACGACCGCCAGCAATGCGCCGCCGCCGGCTGCTTCATAGGCGTCGGCCATCGACTTCAGGCAGGGCGTCTCGGCCCGCAGCACCTCGTCGGGCAACAGCACCGCGAAGGGCTCGCCCGCCACCGCGTGGCGCGCGCACCAAACCGCGTGGCCGAGCCCGAGCGGGGCGTGCTGGCGCACGATGGTCATCTGGCCGTCGGGCAGCGCGCAGGCCCGCACCGCGGCCAGAAAATCGTCTTTGCCGCGCGCCGCCAGCGTTTGTTCGAGCCCGATGTCGCGGTCGAAATGGTCCTCGATCGCGCCTTTCCCGGCGGCGGTGACAAAAATGAAATGCTCGACGCCGGCCGCCCTTGCTTCTTCGACGGCGTATTGCAGGACCGGGCGGTCGACCACGGGCATCAGCTCTTTCGGAACCGCCTTGGTGGCCGGCAAGAACCGGGTGCCGAGCCCCGCCACCGGAAACACCGCCTTTCGGATCGCCTTCATCGCCGTCCTCGTTCGTTGCAGGGCCCGTCTTGTCGGAGGCCGTTCGTCGGGTGCGACGCGGGTCGCAAGGATCCGGCCGCCGGGCCCGGCGACGCGCTCAGGCGACGCCCATTTTGGCCAGCGCCGCTTCGATGCGCGGCGTGTCTTCGGGGTTGTTCAGCTCCCAGAACACCCGATCGCGGCCGTCGACCTCGACCAGGCGGATCGGCTGGCCGTTCTCGAGAAAGCGCAGCTGCTCGAGCCCCTCGAGCCCCTCGAGCGTCCCCGGCGCCCAGCCCGCATAGCGCGCCAGCGCCGGCGGCCGATACGCGTAGAGCCCGACATGGTGGAACACCGGCGTCGGATCCGTCGGCCCGAAATCGCCCGGAGCGAAGGGGACGACCTCCTTCGAAAAGTAAAGCGCGTCGCCCGTCGCGCCGGCCACCACCGTGGTGCCGCCGACCCGGCCTGCGGCGCGGTCGGCCCGGAACGCCGCCAAGGTCTCGCCGTCGCAGCGCAGGCCCGGGGTGGCGACTTGCGCGGTCGCCTCCGCCGCCATCGCCGCGATCAGCGCCTCGACGAACCAGGGCGGGGTGAGCGGCGCGTCGCCCTGGAGGTTGACGACCAGGTCGGGCGCCTCGGGTAGGCTCCGCAGCGCGTCGTGGCAGCGTTCGGTGCCGTTGCGGCAGCTTTCGGCGGTCATCACGACCTCGGCCCCGAAGGCGCGCGACGCGTCGGCGATGCGCGCGTCGTCGGTCGCGACATAGACCGCGTCGACGCCCGACACGGCCTTGGCGGCCTCCCAGGAGCGCTGGATCAGGCTTTTAGAGAGCCCGGTCGCGCCGCGCAGCGGGGCGAGCGGCTTGCCGGGGAAACGGCTCGAGGCGTAGCGGGCGGGGATCAGGATCACGGTGCGCATGGGGGCTCCTGTGGCGCGGGCTCGCCTCGGGGTCTCGACACGGCCGGCGCACGCGGCCGGCGACCGCTCTTTAGAGCGCGCCCGGCGGGCCGGCCAGACGGCGCGCGCGCGGGCGCTGAATTTCCCCAGATCGCGTGCTGCTGCTCGCGGCCAAAACCGGCGAAATCGGGGCCGTGGGGCGGCGCGCGGTCAGGCCGACGCGAGCGCGCTCAGGGCCGGACGCCAAGCCGCCTCGTCTCGGCCGCCGCATCTCGGCGGCTTCGTCCCGAGCCCGTCGTCGCGCGCCCGTCGTCCCGCGCCCGTCGCCCCGCGCCCGCGCGCCTCAGGCCGCCTTGGCCAGATCGCGCAG
Source organism: uncultured Neomegalonema sp. (assembly GCA_964491865.1). Taxonomy (GTDB): domain Bacteria; phylum Pseudomonadota; class Alphaproteobacteria; order Rhodobacterales; family Rhodobacteraceae; genus JBCBRF01. Next base: position 14,501 of record CAZBIG010000027.1, read on the forward strand.
CACATAGTGCAAGACGCCGCCATGCTTCACATAGGCGATCTCGGTCTCGGTATCGATCCGGCACAGCAGGTCGATCTCTTTGGTCGCGCCGTCCGCATAAGTGATCGTCGCCGTCACGGTCTGGCGCGGGCTCACATCGCCGAGCCCGGGAATGTCGACCGTCTCGGCCCCGGTCAGGCCCAGGCTCCGCCGCGTGTCGCCGCCGGTGAACTCGAAGGGCAGCACGCCCATCCCCACCAGGTTCGAGCGGTGGATGCGCTCGAAGCTCTCGGCGATGACGGCGCGGATGCCCAGCAGGTAGGTGCCCTTGGCGGCCCAGTCG
>CAZBIG010000028.1:0-14717 GCA_964491865.1 uncultured Neomegalonema sp.
GCGCCCCGCAACCATAGCCGCGATGGCCGCCTGCGCGACGCCCGCCGCCGTCGTCCGCGCCCGGCGGCGGCCCCCGCCGCGCGGCGGGCGCGCTTCGCTTTCGAGACTCTCCCGCCGCGACATCGGGCGCATCCCTCGTCCTAAACAGCAACCGGCCGAGGCTTAGCCCCAGCCCGCGCCGCCCGCCAAGCGACACGCGGACGCCGGTCGCGGTCGGACGCCCGCCGCGGCGCCGCTCAAAACTGGAAATCGTCCTCGGTCAAATCGGCCGCGGCGAAGTTTTCGAGGGTCAGAGTGTACCCGTCGACCGTCAGCACCGTATCGGCGTCGGACTGTGCGATGGTCGCCCGCAGGAACGCCTGCTGTTCAAAGCCGTCGATGCGGTCCACGCCGTCGTCGAAGTCGACGATCCGGTCATTTTCCGTTGCGACGTCGAACAGGTCGAAAATGTCCGCGCCCGCGCCGCCTTCGAACCTGTCGGACCCTCGACCGCCCACAAGCGTGTCGTCGCCGGCGCCGCCGACAAGCGTGTCGCCCCCGCGGCCGCCGTCGAGCCGGTCGTTGTCGGCCCCGCCGAACAGCTGATCCGCGCCGTCTGAGCCGGAGAGCCTGTCGGCGCCGCCGGCCCCATACACCGTGTCGTCTTTGAAGTATCCCAAGAGCACGTTCGCCGCGTCGTCCCCCGTGATGCTGGCCCTGGCGTTCAAAGAGACGACCGCGTTCTCGACGCCGCTCAGCGTGTCGACGTCGCCGAACGGATCGATCGCCGTCCCCGCGACAAGATCGATCTGCGCGATTTCGGTAAAATCCGCGTCTTCAAGGCGACCCATCTCATAGTCGTCGACGCCCGTGCCGCCGATGATGCTGTCCGCGCCGTCGCCGCCGATCAGCGAGTCGTCGCCCGCGCCGCCGTCGAGGGTGTCGTCGCCGTCATAGCCGTAAAGCAAATCCTCACGGTCGAGACCGTAGAACTGATTGTCTCCCGCGTCGCCATGGAGCGTATCACGGGTTAGATCCGACCCGATGACGCCCTCGACATCGACCAGGTGGTCGTCTTCCTGCGAGAAAATGAGGCTCCCGTCGACCACGTCGATTACTTCGAGCGTGGCCAGATTTTCGCGAAGATCGACAGCGAATTCGACAAGCGGCGCGGAAATCTCGCGCACCCGGTAGAGATCAACGCCGTCGCCGCCGTCGAGCGTGTCGTCGCCGGCGCCGCCCCCGAGCGTGTCGTCGCCGGCCCCGCCCGACAGGCTGTCCGCGTCCGCGCCGCCCAGCAGGCTGTCGCCCCCGTCTCCGCCCAAGAGCGTGTCCGCGCCGGCCTCGCCGATCAACGTGTCCGCGCCGTCGAGACCGCTGAGCAGGTTCGCGGCAGACGCGCCCGCCAGCCGGTCGCCGAAGTCGGTTCCGGTCAGGTTCTCGATGCCGATCAGCACATCGCTTGCGCCGAAGCCGTCGGCGCCCTCGCCGTCGGCCAGATCCCAGGTGACGCCCTGCGCGGCCCCCGCGGCGGCGCGCAGCAGGTCGACGCCGTCGCCGCCGTCGAGCGTGTCGTCGCCGGCGCCGCCCCCGAGCGTGTCGTCGCCGGCCCCGCCCGACAGGCTGTCCGCGTCCGCGCCGCCCAGCAGGCTGTCGCCCCCGTCTCCGCCCAAGAGCGTGTCCGCGCCGGCCTCGCCGATCAACGTGTCCGCGCCGTCGAGACCGCTGAGCAGGTTCGCGGCAGACGCGCCCGCCAGCCGGTCGCCGAAGTCGGTTCCGGTCAGGTTCTCGATGCCGATCAGCACATCGCTTGCGCCGAAGCCGTCGGCGCCCTCGCCGTCGGCCAGATCCCAGGTGACGCCCTGCGCGGCCCCCGCGGCGGCGCGCAGCAGGTCGACGCCGCTCCCGCCCTGGAGGGTGTCGCCGCCCGCGCCGCCCTCGAGCGTGTCGTCGCCCGCCCCGCCCGACAGGCTGTCCGCGCCGGCGCCGCCCGACAGCCGGTCCCCGCCGTCGCCGCCTTCGAGCGTGTCGCTCCCGTCCCCGCCGACCAAGATGTCGGCGCCGCGGTCGCCCCGGAGACGATCGTCGCCGGCCCCGCCGTCGAGAGAATCCGCCCCGCTATTGCCGAGCAGCTCGTTTGCGGCCGCAGACCCGATGACGACATCGCCAAACTCGGATCCGCTCACATTTTCGACGTTGCGGATGGCTTCAGTGTCGCCGAAGCCGTCGTCCAGCATCTGCTCGGCCGAGAGGTCGAGGATCAAGCCCTGGATGGCCGCAGCGCGCGCATCGAGCTGGTCGACCCCCTCGCCGCCGTCGATAAGATCAACGCCGCGACCGGTGCTCAGCGTGTCGTCGCCCGCGTCGCCGGACAGCGTGTCGTCGCCGTCGCCGCCGTCGAGATCGTCTCGGCCGTCGCCGCCATAGGCCAGATCGGCGCCGCCGAACCCGCGGAAACTGTCCACCCCCCCTGCGCCGTAAAAGGCCTCGTCGCCGTCGCCCAGCGCGACGACATCGTCGGCGGCCCCGGCGATGAAGGTCTCGAAACCCGTGTAGCGCGCTGCTTCGTTCGATCCGGGCGAGATGTTGAAAGAGAAAATCGAGCCGGCCTCGAGACCGCGCCACTGCAACGTGTCGACGCCGTCCCCGCCCGTCAGCGGCGACCCCAAAGTGAGGGCGGAAAAGAAGACGGGGGCGAGATCGAGGATCACCAGGTCGTCGCCGGCGCCGGCGTTGATTTCGGCGACGCTCTCGGAGGCGTTCGTCGCGTCTACGGCGCCGATCAACGTGTCGTCGCCCGCCCCGCCGGTCAGGGTGTCGGCGCCGCCGCCTCCGTCGAACCGGTTCGCCTCGGCCCCGCCCGCCAGCGCGTTGGCTTGGGCGTCGCCGATCACCTCGACGAAGCCGGCGCCGACCGTGGACGCGACGTTCTCAAAATTGCGCGCCGTTTTGGTGCTGACGGCCCCGCCGTCGCCCACCACGACGACGCTGCCGGCCGCCAGATCGACGGTGATCTGAGGAGCGTCGCCGAACGCCGTTTCGGCGGAGAGCGCCAAAACGTCGACCCCGTCGCCGCCGTCGAGCGTGTCGTCGCCGGCGCCGCCCTCGAGCGTGTCGTCGCCGGCGCCGCCGCTCAGCGCGTTGGCGGCGTCGGAGCCGCGGATGAGGTCGGCGCCCGTCGAGCCGACGACGTTTTCGACCCCCCGGAGCGTCTCGGCGTTGCCGAAGCCGTCGTCCAGCAGCTGCTCGGCGGCGAGGTCGACCACGATCCCGTCGGCGCCGATGGCCGACCCGTCGAACAGGTCCGACCCGTCGCCGCCGTCGAGCGCGTCGACGCCTCGACCGGTGCGCAGCGTGTCGTCGCCCGCGTCGCCGGACAGCGTGTCGTCGCCGTCGCCGCCGTCGAGATCGTCGGCGCCGTCGCCGCCGTAGAGCTGATCCGCGCCGCCGAAGCCTTGAAGAGAGTCGGCCCCGGCCGCGCCGTACACGGTTTCGTCCGCCGCGCTCAGCGCCGCGCGATCGTCGGCGTCGCCGCCTATGAACAGTTCGAACCCGGACCCGCTGTCGGTTTCCGAGGATCCGGCGGCGATCTCGAGGAAGACGGTCGCGCCGGCCTCGGCCCCGATCCATTGCAGCGTGTCGACGCCGTCGCCGCCCGACAGACGGCCGTCGAGCCTGATCTGCGTGACGGCGGCGGAAGCAAGGTCGAGGATCGCCAGGTCGTCGCCGGCCCCGCCGTCGATCGTCAACGCGGCCTCGCCTTCTTCCTCTTCCTCGGCCGCCGCTGCGAGAGCGGCGACGAGAGTGTCCGCGCCCGCGCCGCCGAACAGCGCGTCCGCGCCGCCCGCGCCCTCGAGGCGGTTGGCCCCGCCGTCGCCGGTCAGCGTGTCGGCGAAAGCCGAACCGCGGACGTTTTCGACGCCGCTGAGCGCGTCCTCGAAGCCGAAGCCGTCGACGGCCGTCCCGCCGGCGAGATCGACCGCCGCCCCTTGGGCGGCGTCGTCGGCGACGCGATAGAGGTCGTTCCCGGCGCCGCCCTCGAGGGTGTCGGCCCCGGCCCCGCCGATCAGCGTGTCGTCGCCGTCGCCGCCCGACAGCGCGTCGGCGCCCGCGCCGCCGTCGAGGCTGTCCGCGCCCGCGCCGGCCGTGAGCGCGTTGTCGAGATCGTCGCCCGACAGGGCGTCGTCGCCCGATCCGCTCGCGACGTTCTCGATGGCGCGCACGGCGTCGACCTCGCCGGGCTCGCCGGTCGGCCCGCGCTCTTCGGCGGTTTGCGCGGCCAGGTCGACCGCGACGCCGCCGGTCGCGTCGTCCATCATCAGCCAGTCGCCCCCGGCGCCGCCGTCGAGATCGTCGATCCCGGCGCCGCCCGACAAGGCGTCCGCCCCGTCGCCGCCGAACAGGGCGTCGTCGCCCGCGCCGCCCGTCAGCGCGTCGTCGCCCGCGCCGCCCTCGAGCGTGTCGTCGCCGGCCTCGCCGCTCAGACTGTCGAAGCCGTCTTCGCCCGCCAGGCTGTCGTCGCCCGCGCCGCCGGCCAGGGTGTCGCGACCGGCGCCGCCGTATAAGGTGTCGGCGCCGTCCCCGCCGCTCAGCGTGTCGAGCCCGAGGTCGCCCGACAGCGCGTCGTCGCCGCCGTCGCCCGACAGCCGATCATTGCCGCTGGCGCCGTAAAGCGCGTCGTCGTCGTCGCCGCCAGAGAGGCTGTCGGCCCCGCCCCCGCCATAGAGCGCGTCCGCGCCGGCGTCGCCCTCGAGCGTGTCGGCGCGCTTGTTTCCTTCGAGCGTGTCGTCGCCATCGCCGCCGGCCAGCGAATCGCGGTTGCCGCCGCCGCGGAGCAGGTCCGCGCCGAGCCCGCCCGACAGCGTGTCGAGCGAGCCGTCGCCGGACAGCGTGTCGTCGCCGTCGCCGCCCAGGATGGTGTCGCGCCCGGTCCCGCCGACGACGCTGTCCGCGCCCGCCCCGCCGTCGAGCGCGTCGGAACCGCCCAGGCCCGAAATCACGTCGTCGCCCAGGCCGCCGACGACCAGATCGTCGCCGCTGCCGGACACGATGAAATCGGCGTCGCCGCCGCCGTCGATGGTGTCGTCGCGCCCGCCGCCGAACAGCGCGTCCGCGCCCTCGCCGCCGTACAGCTGGTCGTTGCCGAAGCTGCCGACCAGCGTGTCCGCCCCGCCCCCGCCGTCGAGGACGTCGCTGCCTTTGAACCCGATCAGCGAATCGTCTCCGGCGAAGCCCGACAGCGTGTCGCGCAGCAACGAGCCCGAGAGCGTGTCCTCTCCCGAGAAAGCCTCGATGATCAGCGCGCGGTCGTCGGCCGTGTCCGACGTGTCGAGGGCGGCGGCGAAATCCTCGAACGGGATGGCGAGATCGCGGACCACGAAGCGCGCGGCGCCGTCGTCGTCGCGCAAGCGCAGATAATCGATCGTCCCGCCCGGTTCGGCCGCCGCCAGCCCCGAGCCCTGGATCCGCCAGCTCTCCCCGTCGGCGAGCGAGAGGGTCAGTTCGGTGAGCGCGGCGTCGAGGTCGGACTGCGTGACCTGATCGGCGATCGAAAAAACCAGATCGCGCTCGAGATCCACCCCGTTCAACGCGTTGAAAATCGCCATGACGCCCCTCCCCTTGCGCGCGGCGCCGTCGCAATCGGGACGACGCTCCGCTCAACCTGCTAGCCATGGCGTCGACGCGCGCAAGTGTTCGCCGCGTCGCGTGTGACTTCGATCACGGCGAGCCTGCACGGCGAGCCTGCGACCAAAGTCACCGCATCCTTTGTCCGCGACGCTCGCTTCGCTGGGCCCGAGCGTCGAATACGACGTCGCGGAAAATGGTCATATCCGCCGTGCGGGTTGAAATCGTCGGGCGCGCCCTTGGTGGGACGCGACCCGCCCCGAGCAGATCGATCAGCCGCACGGTCGCGGCGCCCGGCCGGAGGTCGAAGGCCTCGCTGGCGGGTTTGGACGGCGGACCGCCGGCTCTTCACCGGTTGTCAACCTCGATCGGGCACGCAGAGGAGCGCCGCGGCGGCGGGTCTCGTTCGGGTCCGCGCCCAATCTCACATGCCGGGAGGCCCGCCCGATGGCGTCGACCGCCGCCGCCGCCCTGTCGATCGACGGCGCCCCCGCCCGCCCCGTCTCGCGGTTCGAGGCGACCGAGCGGCTGTGCGAGACGCCGGCGTACCAGGTCGAGATCCCGCTGGTCGACACGCCGCTCGACGCGCTGCTCGGCAAACCCGCCCGCATCACCCTCAGCGCCCCTGAGAACCGTAATACCGCCGAGCCGCGCGCCTTCGCCGGGGTCGTGGTCGAGGCCGAGCGCGTCGCCTCGGCGGCCGACGCGCTGTCGAGCGGCGGACGGGTGCGCCTGACCGTGCGGCCGAGCCTCGCCCTTCTGGGCTACAGCCGGCGCTCGCAGATCTTTCAGCGCCAGTCGTCGGTCGACATCTTCAAAGCGATCCTGGCGCAGAACCGCCTGACCGTCCCGACCCTGAAGATCACCGCGAAGCCGCCAAGCCGCGCGATTTGCGTCCAGTACGAAGAGACCGACCTCGACTTTTGCCGGCGCATCCTGGCCGAGGACAATATCGCCCTGTACGTCCATGACGGCGCCGACGCCGAGGCGCTGGTGCTGCACGACGCCGCCAAGCCCTACCCGGCCGGCCCGGAGGGCCCCGCGCGCCTGTCGGACCGAGCGACCGCGGATCCGACCCTGCACGAGGCGACCGAGCTGGTCCTCGCCCGGCGGCCCGCGGCCGAGAAGGCGACGCTGACCGCCTATGACGTCGAGCGCGCGCGCCAAAGCGCGGGCGGACCGATCCGCACCGGCGCGGACGGCCCGTGGCCCGCCCTGACGGACGCCGCCCATCGACCGGCGCCTTCCGGGTCGATCGCGGCGGCGGCGCGGATCGCGGCGCAGCGCCTCGGCGCCCAGGCGCGGCGGCTGTCCGGACGGACCGATCACCCCGGACTGACCCTCGGGCGGACGCTCGCCGTGACCGCCGCCGCCGACCCCGAGCTGCACGGCGAGTACGTGATCACCGCGGTCGCCTATCGGGTCGAGGGCTCGGGCCGGCCCGCGGCCGTCTTCGAAGCGGCGCCGGTCTCGGCCCCGCCGGCGCCCGAGCCGAGGCCGAAACCGCGGCTCGCCGGGATCCACAACGCCGTGGTCGTCGGCGACCGAACCGGCGCGCCCGCCTGCGACGCCGAAGGCCGCGTGAAGGCGAAGTTCTTCTGGGACCCCTCCGACGCGGTCGCGGAGACGACCTGCTGGATCCGCGTCGCCGCGCCCTTCGCGGGCGCCGGCTATGGCGCGCGCTTCACGCCTCGGGTCGGACACGAGGTGCTGGTCTCGTTCCTGAACGGCGATCCGGACGCGCCGGTGATCATCGGCGCGGTCTATAACGGCCGCAACACGGCCCCCTGGGCCCAAGCCGACGGGACCAAATCGGGCCTCTGCACCAAATTGTCGGGCAACCCGAACGCGCTCGAGTTCGACGACGCGCGCGACGCCGAATTGTTGGCGTTGCGGGCCGCCAAAGACTTCGAGCTGACCGTCGCCGACGCGGCGACGCGCACGATCGGCGGCGATCTGACCACGCTGGTGAAAGGCGCCGCGCGCGAGACCGTCGAGACCCGCTACGCGCTCGACGCCGCCGACGAGGCCCGGATCCGCTCGAAGAAGATCGTGCTCAGCGCCGACAGCGAGATCACGCTCGAGGTGGGCGGCAGCACGCTCAGCCTGACGCCCTCGGGCGTGAGCCTGAAGACCCGAAGCCTCTGCCTCGACAGCGCGACGCTCGACGCCAAGGCCAGCGCGCAATTCGCCCTTTCGGGCGGCAAGGGTTCGGTGCAAGCGACCGGGCCGCTGACGCTGAAAGGGCTGCAGCTGACCGCCGAAGGCTCGGCGACGGCGACGCTGAAGGGCGGCGCGCTGGCCAACCTCGAGGGCTCGGGGATGGCGCAGGTCAAGGGCGCTTTGGTGAAGATCAATTGAGGCCGGGCATGCTGAAGAAAATCCCGCACCGCAGCTGCGCCCCGATCCTGGCGCGCGCGGCCTTGAGCCCCGAGGCCGGTCTCGACCCCGAGGCGGCGCCCGCCGAGGCGATCAAGGCCCTGACGCGCGCCGGGGCGCTGCTCGATCTGGCCAGGTTCGTCGCGCATGCGCTGCCGTCGCGCGAGGGGGTCTGCTGGGCCGCCGCCTGTCTCGAGGCCGCGCCGACGCCGCTGTCGGCGGCCGAGCGGGCGGGGGTGGCCGCGGCCCGCGCCTGGGTTCGGCGACCGACCGAAGCGCTGAGGCGGGCCTGCGAAGCCGAGGCGGCGGCGCTCGGCGTCGACCGGGCGGCGGGCTGGCTCTGCCTGGCGGCGTTTTGGAACGGCTCGGGCTCGATCACGCCCGCCGACCAGCCGATGGTGGCGCCGGCCGCCGACCTGCATGCGAAGGCGCTGTTCGGCGCCGTCGGTCTGGCGGCCCCGATCGAGACGTCCGCGCGGGCGGCGTATCTCGAGCGCGTCGCGGCGCGCGCGTGGGCGGTGGCCGACGGGGCGTGGCCGGGCCTCGAGCCGGCCGCGGCGCGCCCCGAGACGGCCCCCGCGGCCGGGTCGGGCTCGATCGCCGAGGCCGCGTCATGATGGCGGCGCGGGTCGCGGACATGCATGTCTGCCCGATGACCACCGGCCCGGTCCCCCATGTCGGCGGACCGATCGCCGCGCCGGCCGCCCCGACGGTGCTGATCGGAGGCGCGCCGGCCGCGGGCGTCGGCAGCGTCTGCGTGTGCTGCGGCCCGCCCGACGCCGTCGTGAAAGGCAGCGCGACCGTGCTGGGCGGCGGCCGCCCTCTGGCGCGGGCGGGCGACAGCACCGCCCATGGCGGAACCATCGCCATCGGCTGCCCCACGGTGCTGATCGGCGGCTGAACCGGCCGCCGCCGCGCCCCTGCCGCGCCCCTGCCGCGCCCCTGCCGCGCGCCTGGCGCGCGCCTGTCGCCCCTTTGAAGCCCTCGACGGCCCTGCGACGCTGCGGGGGGCGCCCAAGAAAGGCGCGGGCGCTTCAGCCGATTTTTACGCGGCGCGCGCACAGTGACGACGCGGGCGGCCCGGCCGCCGCGCGCCCGCGAGCCCAACGCCCGAAGGATCGCCGCGATGCGCGAACCCGACGCCGCCCATTCCGACGCCGCGCGCCCCGACGCCGCCCGGGCCGACGCCGCGCGCCCCGACGCCGCGCGGTCGGCTCCGGCGCGCGCGGCGCGGCCGGGCGCCGCGGGGCGGCGAGCGCTCCGATCGGCCCCGCTCAGCGTGCTCGGGTTCGTCTGGCTGCTGGTCGGGAGCATGCTGCTGCTTCAGCTCGGGTTGAACGCGCTCAAATTTCGCGCGCTGGCCGCCGAAGCGGTGGCCTCGCAGATGCAGGTCGCGGCCTCGACCGTCGCCGGCGACGTCGAACGGGCCGAACAGCTGGGCTTGTCGGTGGCCGAGATGACCGGTCTCGACGCGCTGCTGGCGCGCGAGGCGGCGGCCGATCCGACCATTGCGCGCATTCTGCTGGTGTCGCCCTCGGGCGCGGTTCTGGCGAGCTCGGACGGGGCCGGCTTGCCCCCCGAAGACGCGGACGCGGCGCTGCGGCGGCTGATCGGCGGCGGCGACCTCGAGAACCGGCTCGACCGCGCCGACTGGCTTTACGCCGGACGCAAACTGATCGATTCGAGCGGCGCCGCCATGGGCGCGGTGGTGCTGATGGCCCCGCGCGCGCGCTTCATGCCCGCGGTGGCCGAAACCGGGCGGCGTCTCGCGCTGGCCTCGGCCCTGACCCTGGGCCTGATCGGCCTGGCCGCGGCTCCAGTGGTGTGGCGCAGCTTCGCCTCGATGAGCGCGATCGAGACCGCGCTCGCGGCGGCCGCGCCAGGCTCGCCCGCCGCGGCCGCCCCCCGACCGGTCGCCGACGCCGCCGCGACGTCTGAGCACGAGCGGCTGTCCGAGACCTTGCTCGCGGGCGAAGCGGCGACGATCGAGGCCGAGACGGCGCTGGCCGCGCTCGAAGACCGCGCGCGGCGCGAGGCGGCGGCGTGAGCGGCGCGGCCGCGACACCGGCGGCGGCCGGCGCGTCGAGGGGGGCGCGACAGGCGACGCCGCTCGGCATGGCCGCGCGCTTTTCGAAGCGGCTGTCGGCGCTGACGATGCTGGCGATGGTCGCCGCCGCGCTGAGCAGCATGGTGGTCGCGTCGGTCGAGTTCAACGCCAGCCTGCGCCCGTTCCTGCTCGCCAAGGCCGAAACGGTGGCGCAAAAGCTGCGCGACGACGTGGTCTACGCGCTCGAGATCGGGGTGCCGTTCGACGCGCTGCGCGGGGTCGAGGCGTTGGCGGCCGAGCTGGCGGAGCGCCATCCCGAGGTGCGCGACCTTACGGTGGCCCCCGGCCCCGCGCCGCGCTCGGCCGCAGAAACGGCGGCGCTCGTCGGCGCGCCGGCGCCGAGCGACCGCCCGGCCGCCTCAGGCGTCGTGGCGGCCTTCGGCGACGCGCTCGCCGTGCTGCTCGGCCGGACGGGCGCGGCGGAGGCGCGCGTCGCCGCCGAGATCGTCCAGGACGGCGTCGTCGTCGGCCATGTCTCAGCGGCGATCGACGAGGCCTATATCGTCGACCAGATGCGCGGGGTGTTTTTCGACTCGCTGGTGATTCTGGTGGTGGTCGCGCTCGTCGCCGTCGAGGTCGTGGTGGTGCTGGCGGGGCGCCGGATCGTCGAGCCGCTGCGGCGCCTGGAAATCGCGATCGGACGGCGCGCCGACGGGGATTTCACGCACACCCAACCCTGGGGGCGGCGCGGCCCGTTCAACGCCTTCATTGCGCGGCTGAACGCCGCCCACGGCGCGCTTCGCGACCGGGCCGCGACCCTGATCGCCGAAGCGCCCGAGGCCGTCGCCGCGCAGACGCGCGCGCTCGCCGCTCGCCGGCGGCTGTTCGAGCGCGATCCCGCGCGCGCCGACAGCGTGATCGACGCGCGGATCCCGCTGTTCATCTTCTGCGTCGCCGAGGAGCTGCAGAAATCCTTCCTGCCCCTGTTCGTGGCCGAGCATCACCAGCCGAGCGATCTGTTCGACAAAAGCATCATGGTCGGGCTGCCGATCTCGTGCTTCATGTTCATCATCGCGGCCGTCACGCCCTTCGCGGGCGCCTTGGTCGACCGCTACGGGGCGCGGCGGCTGTTCATGGCGGGGCTGCTGCCGGCGCTGCTCGGCCATCTCGGCTGCGCGCTGGCGACCAGCGGCGACCAGATCGTGATGGCGCGCAGCGTCACCGCCCTCGGCTACGCCGTGATCACCATCAGCTGCCAGAGCTACATCGCGGCGGTGGTCTCGAAGGAGAACCGCGCCGGCGGCATGGCGGTGTTCGTCGGCGTGCTGATGGCGGCGACCATGTGCGGCACGGCGATGGGCGCGATCCTGGCCGATTGGCTGGGCTTCAAGCCGGTGTTCCTGGTCGCGATCGCGCTGACGCTGGTGGCGGGCGGGCTCGGCTGGCGGATGCTGGGCGAGCCTGTCGCGCCCGCCAAGCAAGACGCCGCGGCGGACGCCGCGCCCCGTCCGGCCTCTGCGCACGCCCCTGGGCCCGCGCCCCGGCCGTCTCCCCTCGCCCCGTTGGCGCGCCTGCTGAGCAACCCGCGCTTCGTGCTGATCGTCCTGCTCTGCGCGATCCCGGCGAAGATCGTCCTCACCGGATTTCTCTACCTGTTCGTCCCGATCCATCTGGCCAGCCTCGACGCCAGCCAGTCCGAGATCGGTCGGATCATGATGCTCTATTCGTTGATCATCATCCCGATCAGCCCGCTGGCCTCGCGCTTCGGCGACCGCTGCGGGCGAAATCTGACCCTGGTGATCGGCGCCACGATCGCCTCGGGCCTGGCGCTGCTCGGGCTCTATCAGAGCGCGTCGACGGCGACGGTGCTGGCGGTGGTGGCGCTGCTGGGCGTCAGCCACGCGTTCCTGAAAGCGCCGCTGATCGTGGCGGCGATGGAGGCGGCCGAGGCCAGCCCCGAGGTGTCGCGCACCATGGCGATGAGCCTGCTGCGCACGCTCGAACGCGTCGGCAGCGTGATCGGTCCGGTGGCGGTCGCCGCGTTGCTGCTGCGCTTCGAGCACCAGGACGCCGCCGCCATTCTGGGGGTCGCCGTCGCTCTGGTCGGCCTCGCCATGGCGGCCGCCGCAATCGCCACCCGCCCCGAAAGCGCCGCCCATGCCTAAGCCCCTCCCCCGCCGCTCGATCCGCCGCCGCGCGGGGCTTCTGGTCGGACTGGCCGCTTTCGCCGTCGGCCTGTCGGGCGCCGCCGGCGGGCAGACCCGGTTCACCGCCGCCGACCCGGCCGACATCCGCATGGTGGTCTGGCGCGGCTGCGAAGAGGCCTGCCGAGGGTTCATCCGCTATTTCGAAGACCGGGCGCTGCCCGTCTCGGTCGCGGTGACCGACGTCGCCCGCGACAAAAGCCGGCTGCCGGCGATCCGCGACGCTTTGCGCGCCGAGCGGCCGGACCTCGTGGTGACCTGGGGCACTTCGGTGTCCCGCGCGCTGATCGGCGCTCGGGCCGAGCACGGGACCGCAAGCGCGCTGGGCGATATTCCCGCCTTGTTCATGATCGTCGCCGACCCGATCGGCGCGGATCTGGTCGACGGCTTCGCGGCCAGCGGCCGGCCTCTGGTCGCCGGCGTGCGCAACCGGGTGCCCGAAGAGGTGCAGCTGCGCCTGTTGCTCGACGCCTTCGGCCCGCGCCGGATCGGCGTGATCGGCAACCCGGCCGAGTTGAACTCGCGGCTCAATCTCGAGCGACTGCGCGCGCTGGCCCCGGACATGGGCTTTGAGCTGATCGCGCGCGCTTATCCCTTGGGCCCCGACGGCGCCCCGGACCCGTCGGACATTCCCGATTTGATGGCGTCGCTAAAGGCCTCGGGCGCCGAAGCCGTCTATGTCGGCTCGACCTCGTTCAATCTGCAGCACGCCGACGCCTTCACGGCGGCGGCGCTGGCCGAGGGCCTGCCCGTCTTCAGCCCGTACGCCAAGATGGTTCGCGAGAGCGACGCCCTGATGGCGGTGGCGAACGCCTACGCGAATGTCGGCAAGCTCGCGGCCAGCCAGGCTGAGAAGATCTTGCTGCAGGGCGCGCGGCCCGGAGATCTGCCGGTCGCCGCCCTAGAACGTTATTCGATTTTAATAAACATGGCCGTTGCGCGTCGATTGAGCGCCTATCCGCCGCTTCAACTTCTCAAAATCGCAGAAATTATTAACCCCGCCGGTGCTAATTAGGCTTCTGTCGAGGGCGCAGTCGGCGTCCGCACGGAGCTGTGCAGAGATATGGACGAATTGAAAGCGGCCATTTCCGAAGACGCTCCGTTTGGCGGCTATCTCAAGGCCGACAAAACTCGGTACCGAGCCCTTCGAAACGCCTTCAATACAGCCCAGTCGCGGTACCGCGCGTTGTCGCAAACGCTCGAGAGTTTAGAAGATCGAGATCTTCTAGAGGCTAATCGAGAAGCTTGGCGGGCTCTTTCCGAGCAAACAAGCGAAGTCTTGCGGACCGTATCGAAAGACACGGAAGCGTTCTGCTGGTTCGTCGCGGCGCAGGCGCATCTGCCGCAGCCGGTCGACGGGGCGCGGCGCGCGCTGGCCGCGCTGAACGATCTGATCGAGAGCGATTGGGACCGTCTGCACCCGATCCCGCCCGACGAGAAGCCTCAGGCCGATCTCGACCAGGCCAAGCTCAAGCCTTTCGCGCAGCTGTTCGGCGAAGGCCCCGGGGGCGGCCTGCTGCAGCCGCCGTTGGCGACCGCGGCGTTGATCGGCGATCTGTCGGCGGCCGCGTTGGCGCGGGCCGAGCGCGACGGGCCCCTCGACCGCGCGCGCGCGACAGCGGCCGAGGCGGTCGCGGCCGAGGCGGAGGCGCTCCGCGACCGGATCGCCGCGCTCGACGGCCTTAAGGCCGAAGCCGAGCGGCTGAACGCCCTGCTGCGCCCGATCGCCGGGCGGTCGGGGGCCGATCCGGTCCCGTGCGGCCACGTCGCCGCCCAGTGCGCCGACGCGCTGCGGCTGCTGCGGGCGGTCACGGACGGGACCGGCTTCGCCTGGCCCGCGCCGGCGGCGGACGACGACGCGCCCGTGTCCCAAGGCGCGTCCGACGGTTCCTCTCATGGACCTGTCAATGGCGCTTTCGACGGGGCCGCCGGGCCGGCGGAAACCGCGTCGGCCGATGGCGGGCCTCTCGATCCGCGCCCGGATCGGGGCGCCGCCGCGGCGCGGCCGCGCGTCCCGGCTGCGGGCGGCCTCGACGTGGTCGCCGATCGCGAGAGCGCGCTGGCGGCGTTGGCGGATCTCGCCCGCTATTTTCGCGCCGCCGAGCCGCACTCGCCGATCCATTTGCTGCTCGAACGCGCCCTGCGCTGGGGGCGGATGTCGATCGCGGACCTGTACGCCGAGCTGCTCGGCGACGGCAGCGAAAGCTTCGCGAAGGTCTCGCTGATGTCGGGCCTCGAGAGCTTCGGGCAGGCCGGAGCGACAGCCCCGGCGCCGGGGCCGATCGCCCCGCCGACTTGGCGCCCGGACCCCGCCGCGCCCCGCCAGGCGGCGCGCGCGGCCGAAGCGCCGACCCAAGCGGCCCAAACCCCAGCGGCCCAAAACCCAGCGGCCCAAATCCCAGCGGCCCAGGTCCCGGTGGCGCTCGGCCGCCGGAATCCCGCCGAGCGTCTGTGTGAAGACCCGCGCGGAGGCATACCCATCC
>CAZBIG010000029.1:0-14131 GCA_964491865.1 uncultured Neomegalonema sp.
CGGGCCTGCCCCGTTGCGCCGCGGAAGGCGGGGGGCTTAGGGTCGCCTGCAACGCGGCGCCCCGCTTTGAGCGGCGCGCCCCACCCGCGGGAGGCTGCGATGAGCGATCAGAAACCGACCCTCGAGGCCTGGCGGGCGCTGGCCGAGACCGAGCTGAAGGGCCGCTCGGTCGACGATCTGGTTTGGCGCACGCCCGAGGGCGTCGCCGTGAAGCCGCTCTACACCGAGGCGGATCTCGAGGGCGTCGGCCATTTGGGCGGCCTGCCCGGCATGGCCCCTTTCGTTCGCGGGCCGCGCGCGACCATGTACGCCAACCGCCCCTGGACCATTCGCCAATATGCGGGCTTTTCGACGGCCGAGGAATCGAACGCTTTTTATCGCAAGGCGCTGGCGGCGGGCCAGCAGGGCGTCTCGGTCGCCTTCGATCTGGCGACCCACCGGGGCTATGACAGCGACCACCCCCGGGTGCTCGGCGACGTCGGCAAGGCGGGCGTCGCGATCGACAGCGTCGAAGACATGAAAATCCTGTTCGACGGGATTCCGCTGAAAGACGTCTCGGTCTCGATGACCATGAACGGCGCGGTGATCCCGACTCTGGCCAATTTCATCGTCGCCGGGCAAGAGCAAGGCTGCGCGACCGCTGATCTTTCGGGAACTATTCAAAACGATATCCTGAAAGAGTTTATGGTTCGGAACACCTACATCTATCCGCCTGAGCCTTCGATGCGGATTGTTGCGGATATTATCGCGTACACCGCTCAAGAAATGCCGCGGTTCAACTCGATTTCGATCTCCGGCTACCATATGCAGGAAGCCGGCGCGACCCTGGTTCAAGAGCTTGCGTTCACGCTCGCCGACGGCAAGGAGTACGTGAAAGCGGCGTTGTCTAAAGGGTTGGACGTCGACGCCTTCGCGGGGCGTTTGTCGTTTTTCTTTGCAATTGGAATGAACTTCTTCATGGAGGCGGCGAAGCTGCGGGCGGCGCGGCTGCTCTGGCATCGCATCATGACCGAGTTCGCGCCCAAAAAGCCGTCGAGCCTGATGCTGCGCACCCATTGTCAAACCTCGGGCGTGTCGCTGCAGGAGCAGGACCCCTACAACAACATCGTGCGCACGGCTTACGAGGCGCTGGCCGCGGCGCTCGGCGGCACGCAGTCGCTGCACACCAACAGTTTCGACGAGGCGATCGCGCTGCCGTCGGACTTCGCGGCGCGGATCGCCCGGAACACGCAGCTGATCCTGCAGAACGAGACCGGCGTCACGCGCGTGGTCGATCCGCTGGCGGGCTCGTATTACGTCGAAGCGTTGACCGATCAGCTGGCCAAGGACGCGTGGGCGCTGATCGAAGAGGTCGAGGCGTTGGGCGGCATGACAAAGGCCGTCGCGTCGGGGATGCCGAAGCTGCGGATCGAAGAAGCCGCGGCCGAACGTCAGGCGCGCATCGACCGCGGCGAAGAGGTGATCGTCGGGGTCAACAAGTTCCGCCCGTCGGAGCCCGACCCGGTCGAGATCCGCGACATCGACAACGCGCAGGTGCGAGAGTCGCAGATCGCGCGGTTGAAGCAGGTGCGGGCGGGGCGCGACGAGAGCGCCTGCGGCGAAGCGCTCGCGGAGCTGACGCGGATGGCGCGCTCGGGCGAGGGCAATCTGCTGGCGCAGGCCGTGGTCTGCGCGAAGGCGCGCGCCTCGGTCGGCGAGATTTCCGACGCGCTGGAAGCCGTGTACGGCCGTCACGCCGCCGAGATCCGCAGCGTGTCGGGGGTCTACGGCAAGGCCTATGAAGGCGATGAGGGCTTCGCCGCGATCAAGGCCGACGTCGAGGCGTTCGCCGCCGAAGAGGGCCGCCGGCCGCGCATGCTGGTGGTGAAGATGGGGCAGGACGGTCACGACCGCGGGGCGAAGGTGATCGCCACAGCCTTCGCCGATATGGGCTTCGACGTCGATGTCGGCCCGCTGTTCCAAACCCCCGAAGAGGCCGCCCAGGACGCCGTCGACAATGACGTGCATGTGATCGGCGTGTCGTCGCAGGCGGCGGGCCACAAGACGCTGGCGCCGGCGCTGATCGCCGCGCTGAAGGCCGCGGGCGCCGACGACGTGCTGGTGATCTGCGGCGGCGTGATCCCGTCGAGCGATTACGACTTTCTCAAATCCGCGGGCGTCGCCGCGATCTTCGGCCCCGGCACGAACATCCCGGACGCCGCGCGCGAGGTGCTGCGCCTGATCCGCGCCGAACGCAAGGGGCCGATGGCGGCGGAATAGCGCGCGGCCGCCGGGCGACCGAGAAACGCCTGCGCGGCGGAGCGCCCGACCCGCGCTCGGCCCCGCGACCCGAGGCGGTTCGCCGGTCTTTCAGCCGGCGGTCCTTGAGCTGGCGCTTTCGGCCTTTCGATTTTGGCCTTCCGATCTTGGCCCCTTCGATTTTGGCCCCTTCGATCCCGGCGCCGTCAGTCGGCCGGCGCGGCGCTCAGATAACGCCGCCAGGTCGCGACCTCGGCGGCGCCGGCGTCGGTGAGGCGCCAGCTGTTCGTCTCGGGGTCGTAGTCGGCGTGTCCGCGCGCTTTCAAGCCGCCGCCCTCGACCTTGTGCGCGAGCACGGTGATCCGGTTCTCGATCAACTGGCGTTCGACCGCGGTTTCGCAGGTCGGCAACCGGCTGCTGAGCGCCTGGATCAGCGCCTCGGGCGACACCGGGGCGTCGACGCCCTGCTCGGCCAAGTGGATGAGAGCGGCGACCCGGATCTCGGCCTCGCCGACCAACGGCGCGTCGCAGGCCGCGGCCGACGCCGCGACAGACCCCGCGGCGCCCATGACGACGGCGGCGATGGTGAAACGCATATTCCCCTCCCGTACCAATGCTGCTGCGCGGGATTTCTCTGGAGACGCGCTGTCGAGAGCAACGCGACCGGTCGTCCCAAGGCGCCGCAGAAGGGGGGGGCGCGGCGATCACGGCGCGTTCGGGGCCTTGTGACCCGAGGCGCCATGGATCGGGCGGCCGATTCGTGTCTAGCTTTCGGAAACGCCGCGCAAAATCGCGGGGACGATCTAGGCGAGGGCGAAGCGCGGCATGCCGGACAATCCGATCGACATCACCCAGAAAGAGCAGGCGGAAGAGGCCGCGTTCCGAAAACGCGCCCTCGACTATCACGCTCTGCCGCTGCCCGGAAAACTCGAGATCCGGGCGACGAAGCCGCTCGCCAATCAACGGGATCTGGCGCTCGCCTATAGTCCCGGCGTCGCGGAAGCCTGTCTCGAGATCCAGAACGACCCGCAGACCGCCGCGCTGTACACCGGACGCGCGAATTTGGTGGCGGTGGTGTCCAACGGCACGGCGGCGCTGGGGCTCGGCGACATCGGCGGACTGGCGTCGAAACCGATCATGGAAGGCAAGGCGGTCCTGTTCAAGAAATTCGCGAACATCGACGTCTTTGACATCGAGGTGGACGAAAAAGACCCCGAGAAGCTCGCAGAAATCGTCCGCGCGCTCGAGCCGACCTTCGGCGCCGTAAACCTAGAGGACGTCAAGGCGCCGGACTGCTTCATCGTCGAAGAGCGCTGCCGCGCGAGCATGAATATTCCGGTGTTCCACGATGACCAGCACGGCACCGCGATCACGGTCGGGGCCGCGGCGGTCAACGCGCTGGCGCTGGTCGGCAAGCGGTTCGAGGATGTGAAGATCGTTTCGACCGGCGGCGGCGCGGCCGGAATCGCCTGCCTCAATCTACTGCTGAAACTGGGGGTCAAGCGCCAGAACGTCTGGCTGGTCGATCTCGACGGGGTGGTCTGGGCCGGTCGTCCGACCGCCATGACGCCGCAAAAAGCGGCCTATGCGCAGGAGACCGCCGCGCGGACGCTCGACGACGTGATCGACGGGGCCGATCTGTTTCTGGGGTTGTCGGGCCCGAACGTGCTGACGCCCGAGATGTTGAAGAAGATGGCGGTCGATCCGATCGTGTTCGCGCTGGCGAACCCCCGGCCCGAGATCATGCCCGACATCGCCCGGGCCGCCCGCCCCGACGCGGTGATCGCCACCGGCCGCTCGGATTTTCCGAACCAGGTCAACAACGTCCTGTGCTTTCCGTTCATCTTCCGCGGGGCCCTGGATGTGGGCGCGCGCGAGATCAACGACGCCATGCAGCTCGCCTGCGTGACGGCGATCGCGGATCTGGCCCGGGCGCCGATCGCGGCCGAAGCGGCGCGGGCCTATCGGGGTGAAACTCTGGTGTTCAGCCGCGATTACGTGATTCCCAAGCCCTTCGACCCCCGGCTGCTGTCGCAGGTCGCCGGCGCGGTGGCGAAAGCCGCGATGGAGAGCGGGGCGGCCAGTCGGCCGATCGAAGATCTCGCCGCTTATCGGCAAAAGCTCGATCGATTCGTCTATCGCTCGGGCTTCTTGATGAAGCCGATTTTCGAGCGGGCGCGCGGCTCGGGCGGATCGCGCCGCATCGTGTTCGCCGAGGGCGAGGACACCCGGGTGCTGCAGGCGGCCAACGCGCTGGTCGAGGAAGGCATGGACCGGCCGGTGTTGATCGGGCGCCCGCGGGTGATCGAGACGCGGGCCAAACGGTTGGGGCTGCCGATCACGGCGGACGGGCCCATTGAAATCGTGAACCCCGAAGACGATCCGCGCTACGACGATTATTGGCGCAGTTATCACAAGTTGACCGAGCGCTCGGGGGTCTCTCCGGATTTGGCGCGCGCGATTTTGCGCACCAACACCACCGCGATCGCCGCGGTGATGGTGCATCGGCGCGAGGCCGAGGCCATGATCTGCGGCGCGTTCGGCCAATACGATTGGCATCTGCGCTACGTCTCGGCCGTTCTGGGGCGGGGCGGGGCCCGGCGCGCGATCGGCGCGCTCAGCGTCATGATCCTCGATCAGGGCCCGGTGTTCATCGCCGACACCCATGTCCACGACGATCCGTCGGCCGAGCAGGTCGTCGAGATCGCCCGCGCCGCCGCCGCCGAGGTTCGGCGGTTCGGGATCGAGCCCAACGTCGCGCTGATCAGCGCGTCGAATTTCGGCAGCCTGTCGACCGAGTCGAGCCGCAAAATGCGCCGGGCGACCGAGCTGATGGACAAGCTCGCCGGGGCGGGACGGGTCGATTTCGCCTATGAGGGCGAGATGCAGGTCGACACCGCGCTCGATCCTGCGGTGCGAGAGCGGCTGTTTCCGAGCGCGCGTCTGGACGGCGCCGCTAATCTGCTGGTCATGCCCAATCTCGACGCGGCGAGCGCCACGAAGAATGTGCTGAAATGCCTGGCGAACGGGCTGCAGGTCGGCCCGATCCTGATGGGCTTCGACCAGGTGGCGCATGTCGTGACGCCTTCTATTTCGGCGCGGGGGCTGCTGAACATCGCCGCTCTGGCCGGCTCGTGCGGGGTCGAGAGCGCCGGCGCGTCGACGGGCTCGGCCGCGCAGCCGCCATTGGCGCGCTGACGCTCGAATTCGCGCCAGGAACCTTTTCTCGCCGGTCGCCTTTTAGTAGTGTTACACGGCGGTGAGTGGGAAAGCGGGGACATCGCATGGCGGACCGAAGCAATCAGATCCCAACGCGGCTCAATTGGATTTTGATCGTCGTGATTTCGGCGCTCAACGCGCTGATGTTGGTGGTGCTGCCGCTTGTCTTGTTGCCGCTCGACGCCGCCTGGGGGTGGTTGCTGATCGCGCCTGTTTTGATCACGACGACTTTCTGGTCGCTGATTCATGAAGCGATACACGGCCATATGCTGCCGGAAAAACGTTGGAACGACCGGATGGGGCGCTTATTATGCGTTCAATTCGGGTCGCCTTTTCAACTGCTGCGGCTCGGGCATTTAATGCATCACCGATTTAATCGGACGCCCATCCAGCGGTCCGATGTGAGCCCGGAACCCGAGCGCGCGACGGTGTCCGAAACGCTTTGGTACTATTTCATGGTGCTTGGCGGATTGTACTTTTGCGAGCTGATCGCGTCGGCGCTGTCGCTGTTGCCAAATCTGTTCTACAGGCCGCTGGTGCGCATTGGTTTCGGCGAGCATGCGCCCGACGGCCGAACCATGTGGCGGGCCGCCACGACGCAGCTCTTGGCCGAACCGGGCCGCAGCCGCATGCGGCTCGACGGCGCGCTGGTGTGCGTGCTCTTCGGCGTCAGCTTTTGGCTTTACGGCGGCTATTGGTGGATGCTCGTTTTGGCGCTGGCCGGACGCGGCTTTCTCGTGTCGTTTTTCGACAACGCCTATCACTACGGCAATCTGCTCGAAGACGTGAAGGCGGGCTATAACTTGCGGCTCCCGCGGATGCTCGAGCGCGCCTTTCTCAATTTCAACATGCACGAAGTGCATCACCGCGACCCGAACTTGCCCTGGTCAGCGCTGCCGGCGCGGTTCGAGAAGGACGGCGACCGGTACCATATCGGGTACCTGCACGCCGCCGCGCGGCAGTTGCTCGGGCCGATCCCAGAGCCGAAGGCCGCGGCAGGAGCCGCCGATCGGCGGTTCGACGTCGCGCCGGCCCCGGTCGATCAAACGACGCGCGCCGCCTGAGCCGTCATCGGCGCAGCGTCGCGGTCGCGAGGCCGAAATCGGTGCGGCCCCAGATATGCGTCGCCTGGGGCGCGCCGTCGGCGGCGAGGCGGAACCGGGCGAAGAACGGAAAGCGGCGGCGCTGCATCATTTTGGGGCTGAAGCCCGCCACCCGCTCGACCACGCCTTTGCATTCGACGAACTGTTCGCCCTTGTCGTCGTAGCGTTTCGCCGCGCCCTCGAAGCTGACGTCGAAACGGCGTCGCCCGTCGAACACCGGGAAGGTGCGCAGGCAGACGTCGCCCGAGGCGGCCGGCAAAAAGGCTTTGACGATCGCGCTGATCGGATCGAGCGCGCCGGTCTGCGCCGTCGGGTCGATTTCGTATGATTTCTTTTTGAACACCGGTTCGGCCTGCACGGCCGACGGCGCGTCGTTCGCGAAATCCATCCGCATGTCGAACTTCTCGTCGCGCACCTTCGAGCGGAGTTGGAACACGCCCGGCGCCAGCGTGTCGACCGCGCCGCGGGCCTGCGGCCGGCTGCCTTGGGTCCGCGACACGACATAGCCGTCCACCACGTCTCGCAGGATGCCGACCGCCTGAACTTTGGTCTCGGCGAAATAGGTCGCGTCGGTGATCCGCGCCGTCAGCTGACCCTCGGCGATCGGCACGCCGCCGAGATAGATGTCGTAGATCAGCCGGAAGTCCTTGGCTGGCGGCGTCGGAGCCGGATCGGCGGCGGCGGCGCTCCCCCAAAACGCGATCAGGGCGGCGGCGGCCGCCTGGCGGAGGGGATGCGGCGGTCGGGGCTTGCTCATCACGCGATCCTGCTGCGATGGGACGGCTTGGTGCGGCGCGTCAGGCGGCTGCGACAAAGGACCAGACTTCGGCGATGCACGGCGATCAAGACGCAGGAGACGACCGCCCGCGAAAAACCGCGCCCGAGCGCGCTCCGGCGCAGGGTGACACGACCGCGGCCGGCCAAACCGTCGCGCCGTCGCTGTCGGCGGCCGAAATCGCGGACCGCGCGGCCGCGGTCGGGGCGGGGGATCGGCGGGCGCTGGCGCGCGCGATCACCTTGGCCGAATCGGATCGCGCCGATCATCGGGCCGCCGCCGAGGCGCTGATCGAGGCGTTGCGGCCCGGGCCGGACGCGCCTGTCGCGATCCGCATCGGCTTGTCCGGCACGCCGGGCGTCGGAAAATCGAGCTTCATCGAAGCGTTCGGTCTGCGCCTGGTCGATGCCGGCGAGCGGGTGGCGGTGCTGGCCGTCGACCCGACCTCGAGCGTGTCGGGCGGCTCGATCCTGGGCGACAAGACGCGGATGGAGCGGCTGACCCGGCATCCGAACGCCTATATCCGGCCGTCGCCGGCGCGGTCTCAGCTGGGCGGCGTGGCGCGGCGCACGCGCGACGCGATCCGGCTGGTCGAGGCGGCCGGCTTCGGCGTGGTGCTGGTCGAGACCGTCGGCGTCGGCCAGTCCGAGATCATGGTGGCGGACATGACCGACGTGTTCGCGCTGCTGATCGCGCCGGCGGGCGGCGACGAGCTGCAAGGCGTGAAGCGCGGCGTGATGGAGGTGGCGGACTTCATCCTGGTCAACAAAGCGGACGGGGCGCTCGAAGGGCCGGCCCATGCGACGGTCTCGGACTACGCCGCCGCGCTGCGCCTGCTGCGCCGGCGCCCCGGAGACCCCGAGGACGCGCCGGCCGCGATGCCGGTGTCGGCGCTCGCGGGGACGGGGCTCGAGACCGCGTGGGAGCGCATGCGCGGCCTGTTTCGCCACCGGTTCGAGACCGGGCAGCTGCGGACCCGCCGCGCCGAGCAGGATCTGCGCGCGTTTCGACGCGAGATCGAGAGCGCGCTGCTCGACGCCTTTGACGGCGATCCGACCGTGCGCGCGGCGTTGCCGGAGATCGCGCGCAGCGTTTCGGAAGGGCGCGCGACGCCCGAGCGGGCGGCCCGGGCCGTGATCGCGGTCTGGCGGCGGGGCTCGATTTCTTGACGGCGCGCGCGGCCGGGTCTATCAGCCACGCTTTCTTCTGCGGGCGTCGGCCCGATCGAACAAGACAGGGCCTGGTCGCGGCGCGTGAGCGCCGCCCGCCGATGGGCGCGAGCCGGGACAGGGAGACGACGATGTCGCGACGCTGCGAATTGACGGGCAAGGGCGTGCTGACGGGCAACAATGTCAGCCATTCGAATATCAAGACCCGCCGCCGCTTTCTGCCGAACCTGGTGCGGGTGACGCTGGCCAGCGACGCGCTCGGCCGCGCGTTCCGGTTCCGGGTCGCCGCCTCGACTTTGCGCACGGTGGATCATCGCGGCGGGCTGGACGCGTTCCTGCGGAAGGCGCGGGACGCCGAGCTGTCGCCGCGCGCTCTGAAAGTGAAGCGCGAGCTCGAAAAAACCGCGCCGACGCCCGCCGCGGCCGGCTGACCGGCCCAGGGCCTGCGCGCGTCAGCCCCGTCGCGCGCCTTGGGGGTGGGCGGTTTCATAGACGGCCATCAGATGCGCCTCGTCGACGCCGGCGTAGACCTGGGTGGTCCGCAGCGAGGCGTGGCCGAGCAGCTCTTGAATAGCGCGAAGATCGCCCCCCGCGGACAGCAGATGGGTCGCGAACGCGTGGCGTAGCGCATGAGGGGTGGCGCTGTCTGGCAGGCCGAGCCGCGCGCGCAGCTCGGCGACCGTCCGGCGCAGCACGGCGGGCTGCAGGGGGCCGCCCTTCTCTCCCAGAAACAACGGATCGTCGGGGGCCTGCGCGTGCGGCTGGGCGTCGAGATAGGCCTCGACCGCCGCGCGGGCGACGGGCAGGACCGGGACCATCCGCTCTTTGCCGCCTTTGCCGACGATCTTCAGGCTGTCGCCGAGCGGCGCCTGGCCGCGGCGTAAGGCGAGCGCTTCGGCGATGCGCAACCCGCAGCCGTAGAGCAGCGTCAGCGCCGCCGCGTCGCGCAGGCCGACCCAGGCCGGCCGATCCGCACGCCCGGTCTCGGGCGCGGCCGCCAGCGCCGCTCGGGCGTCGGCGACGGACAGGGCGCGGGGCAAGCGCGGCTGGGCGCGGGGGCCGCGGGCCGCCAGGACGGCGCCGGCGTCGATCCCGAAGCCCTCTTCGAGCCAGCGGTAGAAGCTTTTCACCGCCGACAGCATCCGTTTGGCCGAGGCGCGCTCGAGGCCGCGATCCGCGAGCCCGCCCAACCAGGCGCGCAGCCGCGCGCGGTCGACGGCGGCGAGATCGGGCAGCCGGGGCGGCCGGCCGATCTGGGCTTCGACAGCGCTCAAAAAATCGACCAGGTCGGCGCGATAGGCGCGGATCGTCGCGTCGCTCCGGCCCGAGACCTCGCGCAGCCGCTTGAGCCAGAGCGCCGCCAGTTCGGCGGCGTCGCTCTCCGAGCCGGCTACGTCGGATCCGACGGCGGTTCGGTCCGAAACTCCGTCCGGGGTCTTCTCCGCGTCGCCAGCCTTCTCTCCGTCCCGGGTCTTCTCCGCGTTCCCTGCCTTCCCCGCGTCCCCTGCCGGCGTTCCCCGCGCCGTTGGCGGCTCTGTCACGCGTCGGTCAGCCTTTCAGGATCGATTGGCCGGTCTTCTCCCAGTCGGCCAGAAACGCCGCCAGGCCCTTATCGGTGAGCGGATGGGCCGCGAGCTTGGGCAGGATCTCGGGCGGCAGGGTCGCCACGTCGGCCCCGGCCTTCGCGCAGTCCTGCACATGGTTCACCGTGCGGATCGAGGCCGCCAGGATCTCGGTGTCGAAATCGTAATTGTCGTAGATGTCGCGGATATCCGCGATCAGCGCCATTCCGTCGAGGCCGATATCGTCGAGCCGGCCGATGAACGGCGAGATGAACGCCGCCCCGGCCTTGGCCGCCAAGAGCGCCTGGTTCGCCGAGAAGCAGAGCGTGACGTTGACCATCCGCGCTTCGTCGGCGAGGGTGCGGCAGGTCCGCAACCCGTCCCAGGTGAGAGGCACCTTGACCGCCACATTGGGCGCGATCTCGCACAGCCGACGCCCTTCGGCGGTCATCGTCTGCTCGTCGGTCGCCGCGACTTCGGCGCTGACCGGCCCCGGCACCAACTCGCAGATTTCGGCGACGACCTCGACGAAGTCGCGGCCCGATTTCGCGATCAGCGACGGGTTGGTCGTGACGCCGTCGACCATGCCGGTGTCGACCAAACGGCGGATCTCGTCGACGTCGGCCGTGTCGATGAAGAATTTCACTGCCCCTGCCTCGCGCTCGCTGCGGATCGTCGCGGGTGTACCGCAGTTTGCCGACGGCGCCCAGAGCGGCTGCGCGCGGCGGGGCGCGTCGGCGTCATGAGCGCGCGTCCCGGGCCGCCGGCCGCCGACCTGTTCGGCCCGCTCGAGGCGGCGGCCGAGGCTTCGAGCGAGTCTTCGGGCGGGTCTTCGGGCGAGTCTTCGGCCGGGTCTTCGGGCGGGTCTTCGGGCGAGGCGGCGGCGACGCTGTCGGTCGCGGTGGCCGCCCCGATCCCGGCGGCGTTGGATTATGCGGCCCCCGAGCCGCTGCCCGAAGGCGCCTTCGTCTCGGTGCCGCTCGGGGGGCGCGAGACCATCGGCGTGGTGTGGGGCGCCGCCACGGGCGAGGCGCCGAAGAGCAAGCTGAAGCGGATCGGCCGGGCGCTCGACCTGCCGCGCATGCCCGCGGCGACGCGCGCCTTCCTGGCGCGGGCGGCCGACTACACCATGACCCCGCTCGGCGAGATGGTGCGTCTGGCGACGCGCGCGCCCGGCTTGGCCGAGCCCGCGCCGACCCGTCGGGCGCTGCGGCTCGGAACCGGGCGGCTCACGCGGCCGACGGCGGCGCGCGAAAAGGCGTTGAGCGCGTTTCGGCGCCTCATCGACGGTCAGGATCCGGCCGGGGCGACCGTGTCGCCCGCGGCGTTGGCCCGCGCGGCGGGGGTCGGGGCCGCGGTGATCGCGGCGCTGGTGTCGGACGGCGCGTTGGCCGAGACCGAGGCGCCGCGCGACCCGGCCTATCGGCCTCTGGATCCGGACCGCGCGCGGCCGCACCTGTCGCCCGCTCAGGCCGACGCGGCCGAGCGCTTGTCGCGCGCCGTCGCCGAGCGGGCGTTTCGCCCGGCGCTGCTGCACGGGGTGACCGGGTCGGGAAAGACCGAGGCCTATCTCGAGGCCGTCGCCGAATGTCTGCGCCAGGGCCGCCAGGCCTTGGTCCTGCTGCCGGAGATCGCGCTCACCGATCAGTTCCTGGCCCGGGTCGAAGCCCGGTTCGGCGCGCGGCCGGCCGAATGGCACTCGGCGGTGTCGGCGACCGAGCGGCGGCGCTGCTGGCGGGCGATCGCGTCGGGCCAGGCGCGGCTCGCGGTGGGCGCGCGCTCGGCGCTGTTTCTGCCCTTCCGCGATCTCGGGCTGATCGTCGTCGATGAGGAGCACGACGCCGGCTATAAGCAGGAGGAAGGCGCGATCTATCACGCCCGCGACATGGCGGTGTTGCGCGCGTCGTTCTGCGATGCGGCGGTGGCGCTCGCCTCGGCGACGCCGTCGCTCGAGACTTGGGTGAACGCCGAGGCCGGGCGCTACGCGAAGCTGAGCCTGCCCGAGCGCTTCGGCGCGGCGGTCGAACCGGACGTCCGCGCGATCGACCTGCGCCGCGAGAAGCTCGATCGGGAAAGCTGGATCACGCCGACCCTGGCGCGGGAGACGGCCGAGACGTTGGCGCGCGGCGAGCAGACCCTGCTGTTCGTCAACCGTCGGGGCTACGCGCCGCTGACGCTCTGCCGCAAATGCGGGGCCCGGGCCGGGTGTCCGCACTGCGACGCCTGGTTGGTCGAACACCGGTTCCGGGGCAAGCTGGTCTGCCATCTGTGCGGCCATGAGGAGAGCGCTCGGCCGAGCTGCCGGGTCTGCGGCTCGGATCAGCTGGCGGCCTGCGGGCCCGGCGTCGAGCGGCTCGCCGAAGAGGCGGCGGCGCGTTTCCCCGAGGCGCGGATCGCGCTGTTGTCGAGCGACGTGGCGACCAGCGCCCAGGCGTTGCGGGCGCGGATCGACGAGATCGCCCGGGGCGACGCGGACATCGTGATCGGCACGCAGATCGTGGCGAAGGGGCATAATTTTCCGAATCTGACGCTGGTTGGCGTGGTGGACGCCGATTTGGGGCTGCAGGGCGGCGATTTTCGCGCCGCCGAACGGACCTTTCAGCTGATCCGCCAGGTGGCGGGGCGCGCGGGGCGGGCCGAAAAGCCCGGCCGCGCGCTGCTGCAGACCGTCGGCCCGGATCTGCCGGTGATGACCGCGCTGATCGCCGGCGACGAACTCGGCTTTCTGCGCGCCGAGGCGGCCGAACGCCGCGCGGCCGAGGCGCCGCCGTTCGGACGCTATCTGGCGGTGATCTTTTCCGGGCCTGACGAGGGGCGGGTGTGGGAGGTCGCGCAACGCTTCGCGCGCGAAGCCGCGCCGATGCGCGCCGCCGGGGCCGAGGTGCTGGGCCCGGCGCCCGCGCCGATCCCGCGGATCCGCGGCAAGGCGCGCGTGCGCATCTTGTGCGTGGGGCCGAAGGGCGCGCGCCTGCAGGACGCCGCGCGGGCCTGGCGGGACCGGGCGGGCCGGCTGAACGGCGTGCGCGTCGTGTTCGACGTCGACCCGATGAGCTTCCTTTGAAAGCGGCGGCCGCGTCGCGCGCGGGCGCGGCGCGATTCGCGCGGTCCGGCGGCGCTCGGCGCTCGGGCGGTCGCGGCGTGTTGCAAGCCCCCAGACCCTATGCTAGAGCCCGCGCCGGTCAAAATGGCGATGACTCCTCACGCCGTCAGGCGTGTTTCCGAGGAAAAGCAAAGGCTTCGAAGTCCAACGCCGCGGCGACCGGTCGCGTGTGGGCGGCTGGGTCAGCCAAGTACTCGGATCGGGAGCCGCGACGGGATCGACAGCGCCGGCGGCGCGGCCGAACAGAATGTCGGGAGACTAGGGTGGCGGAAAGCGCAGGCGTCGTTTCAGGGGTGGCCGGGCGTTACGCGACCGCGCTGTTCTCGTTGGCGGAAGAGATCGGATCCCTCGACGCCCTGCTCGCCGACGTGCGCGCGTTGTCCGAAGCGCTCGGCCGGTCGCCCGAGTTGTCGGCTGCGCTCGACGATCCGTCGATCTCGCGCGACGCGATGGCGCGCGCCGCCGATCAGATCGGCGAGAAGCTCGGTGTCGGCCAGACGGCGCGCAATTTTCTCGGCCTGATGGCGTCGAAGCGGCGTCTCGGCGCTTTGCCCAAAGCGCTGATCGGCTTCGAAGCGCTGGCGGCCGAGCGGCGCGGCGAAACCACCGTCGAGGTGACGACCGCGGCGGCGCTGTCGGACGCTCAGCTCGAGACCCTGAAGACCGCGGTGGAGCGGTCGATTTCGAAGAAAGTTCACATGCGCGTGGACGTCGATCCGGAGTTGATCGGCGGCCTGGTCGTTAAAATCGGCAGCCGGATGATCGACGCGTCCATCCGTTCGAAGCTGGCCGCCCTGCAAACCGCGATGAAAGAGGTCGGGTGATGAGCATCCAGGCTGCGGAAATCTCCGCGATCCTCAGAGAGCAGATCAAGAATTTCGGCGAAGAGGCGCAGGTCGCCGAAGTCGGCCAAGTGCTCTCGGTGGGCGACGGCATCGCCCGCGTCTACGGCCTCGACGGCGTTC